>JAHEOG010000054.1 GCA_018609925.1 Gammaproteobacteria bacterium | reverse complement strand
GCGATGGCAGGGCCGCCGGCCGCATCGCGGCGCTCTATCGCGAGGCCTGTGAGGCCGAGCTGGCCGCCCTCAAGCCCGGCAATGTCGGGCTGGAAAGCCCGGGCCACGGCATGACCGCCGAGGAGTTCCGGGCCAGTGCCCGCGCCAGCGCCTCGGCCCTGGCCGAGCCCGGACTGGCACTGGGCGAGCGCATCCACCGCGCCGTCGATGCCACCTGGGAGGCAGTCGGCAAGAACACCAATCTGGGCATCACCCTCGCTTGCGCGCCGCTAGCCCAGGCGGTCCTGGCCGCGAACACCGACCGGGATTTGCGGACACTCACCGCGGCGGTTCTCGCCGGCACCGATGCGAGCGACGCGGCCTGGGCGTATCGGGCCATCCGCCGGGCCGCCCCCGCGGGACTCGGGCAAAGCGAGCGCCACGACGTCCACAGGGATCCGGCATGCAGCCTGCGCCAAGCCATGTGCGAGGCCCGGGACCGCGACCGCATCGCGGGTGCCTACTGCGACGACTTCGCCGAGGTCTTCGCCGACGCCCTGCCGCGACTGCGCGAGCTGAGCAGGCGCTGGGGGACCGAGGCCTGGGCCCTCACCGGCACCTACCTGGCCCTGTTGGCCCGGGCCCCGGACAGCCACATCGCCCGCAAGCACGGCTTGCAGGTCGCAAAGCGTGTCCGGGAGCGCGCACAAGGACTGGCCACCGAGCTGGGAGCCGCCGATCCCCCGGAGGCCCTTGCCGATCGGCTACGGAAGCTGGACTCGGAGCTCAAGGCGGCGGCGATCAATCCGGGCACCTGCGCCGACCTGACGGTGGCCACGGCCCTGGCCCGACGACTCCAGGACCACATGGACGGGCCACCCCAAGGGGCTCCGACCCGATCCTGACCGGCTCAGCCTTGCCGGCAGAGCCAGGCGTCGAGCCGCCCCTCGTGGAGGGCAGTGGCCACCAGGGCGCCCTCGGCGCCGACACCGGCCAGGCGCTCCAGGTCGGCTCCGTGGCGCACACCGCCGGCGGCATAGAGGCGAGCTCCCGGCTTGAGGGACCGGATCTGCTCCAGGGCAGCGAGATCCGGGCCCTGGGCCGCGCCCACCCGGGCCAGGGTCATGACGACCACCCGTGCGGGCCAGCGGGCGGGATCTTGGTCGAGCCCGAGCGGGCCCTGGAAGGCGTCGTCAAGGTAGTCCAAGGACAGCACGGGCTGGCAGCGACCCAGAGCCCCCTCCAGGAGATCCGCGGCGGGTAGGCTCTCCGAGCCCAGAACCGGGGTCAGACCGTGATCGAGGAGGCGATCCAGTGACCGCTCGTCGCCGATGCCGGCGTCCACCCACAGCTCCAGGTCCGGATGGCACCGCTGGAGGCCAAGGATCCGCTCCTCCTGGGAGCCCAAGCCCCGGATGGCGTCCAGGTCGGCGATATAGAGGCGCTCGATCGGATAGCACCTGCGCAGGGCGGCTACCAGGGTCTCGGCGCGACCGTCGGGGCACAGTCGGCTCGCCAGCGGCCGGTACTCCTCCCGCTGCCCGCCCCGGGCCCGCACCGCCCGCCCGTCCATGAGGTCGACCACCGGTATGACGTCCAAGGGCCCTCCACCCCGCGTGCTGGTCTATGAGCATATTAGCGGCGGCGGCATAGCGGAAGCACGGCCCGACGAGGCATTGGTCCGGGAGGGCGACCTCATGGTGAGGGCTTTGGTCCGGGACCTGGCCGAAGCCGGGGCGGCGGTAACCACGTTGCGGGACCGCCGGCTACCGGATCCGGGCCTGTCGGCCCGCATCCGGTGGGTGGGCACCCGTTCGGAGCGGGGCCGGGCCTGGGATCGTGAAGTCCACGCAGCGCAGGCCGTGCTCCCGGTGGCACCAGAGAGCGGGGCGCTCTTGGAGGGCCTGAGCCGGGCCATCCGGCGTCGGGGCCGCCGCCTACTGGGCTGCCACCCGGAGGCCGTACGGATCGCCACCGGCAAGGGAGCTACAGCCGCCCGCTTGGGGGCCGCGGGGATCGCCACGGTGGCGACCCGCCCAGCCTCCCATCTGGGCCCCGGCGAGCCGGGGCCCTGGGTGGTCAAACCGGAGGACGGGGTGGGGTGTGACGGCGTTCGCCTGGTGAACGGTCCCTGGCACGGTCTCCCCCGGGGGCTCTCCCCCGGCCCGCCGGAGCCGGTGGTCCAGGCCTTTGTCCCGGGCGAGCCAGTCAGCCTGAGCCTCCTCTGCGCCGGGGGTCGGAGCCGGCTGCTGAGCGTCAACCGGCAGTGGCTGACCCAGGACGGGGGTGGCTTCCGCTTCCGGGGCTGTACCGTCAACAGCCGGGCCGACGACGGCACCCTGGCCCGGCTGGGCCAGGCCGTGGCGGCGGCGGTTCCGGGACTGTGGGGCTATGTCGGCGTGGATCTGGTGCTCGCCTCCGACGGGCCCCGGATCCTGGAGGTCAATCCCCGGCCCACCACCTCCTACGCGGGGCTGCACGATGCCCTGGGAGCCAACCCCGGCGCCTGGCTGCTGGAGCTCGCCCGCAACCGGCGGATGCCGCATGAGGAGCCGCGCCCCAGGGAGGCCGTTCCGATCTCGCTGGAGACCGACCGTGCCGGATAGGCCGATCCTCGGTTGGGATATCGGCGGCGCCCACCTCAAGGGAGCGCGGCTGGACCCCACGGGCGAGGTAAGTGCCGTGGTCCGCCTCGCCTGCCCCCTATGGCAGGGTCCGGAGCGCCTCGGCGAGGTTCTGGAACGGGCCGTATCGGAGCTGGGGGACGCTCCCATCCACGCGGTTACTATGACCGGTGAGCTTGTGGACGCCTTTGCCAGCCGGGCGGAAGGCGTGCAAGCCCTGGTGGAGGCTGTAGCGGCGTGTCTCCCCGGGGCCGAGATCCGAATCTACGCCGGTCCCAAGGGCTTTCTGGATCCGGAGGCGGCCATCCACTGGCCGCAAGCGGTGGCCTCCGCCAACTGGCACGCCACCGCGACCCTCGCCGCCAACCGGCTGGGCGAGGGCCTGCTGGTGGACATCGGCAGCACGACCTCCGACCTAATCCCCCTCTCAGGGGGTGAGCCCAAGCCCCGGGGCAAGGACGACGCGGCCCGGCTGGCGGGCGGCGAGCTGGTCTACACCGGGATCGTCCGGACCCCGGTGCTGGCTTTGACCGAACGGGTCCCATTCCAGGGCGAGTGGGTGCCGCTCATGGCGGAGATCTTCGCCACCAGCGCCGACGTCCATCGACTCACCGGGGAGCTAACGGAGGACGCGGACCACCTGGACACCCCCGACGGAGCGGGCAAGAGCCCCGCGGACAGCGCCCGACGCCTAGCGCGGATGGTGGGCCGCGATTTCGACAGGGCTCCCGCCGAGGCCTGGCGCCAGCTCGCCGCCTATCTGGCCGAGTGCCAGCTGGCGGGACTTTACGCCGGGGGCGCTCAGGTTCTGTCCGGGGCCGGGATCCCGAGCGAGGCCCCGATTGTCGCAGCGGGCGCGGGGGCCTTTCTCGCCCGGCGGCTGGCGGCCCGCCTGGGACGTCCCTGCCGAGAGCTGGAGGAGGCCCTCGGCCCCGGCTCGACCGTTCGTCTGGCCGAAGAGGCCCCGGCGGTGGCGGTGGCCCGGCTGCTGTCCCGTGAGCCGGGAGGGGCCGGCGAGCCCGCAGGAGGAAGCGGTGACCACCTTTCCCAAGGTTGAGGAGCTTCCCTACCGTCCGGACAGCGAAACGCTGTTCGAGGGGATCGCCGATTGGCCGTGGGCGGTCTTCTTGGACAGCGGGCGCCCCTTCATCCAGCAGGGCCGCTACGACATCCTGGCGGCGGACCCCGGCACCGTGCTGATCACCCAAGGAGCGGTTACCGAGATCCGGGGACGAGAGGAAAACGAGCGCTCACGGGAGGACCCTTTCGCCTTGCTCGCCCGCGTCCTGGAGCCCGCTTCCGGACTGGGGCTGCCGTTTCCCGGAGGGGCCATCGGGTACTTCGGCTACGACCTGGCGCGCCGGCTCGAGGACCTGCCGACCATCGCGGAGGACGCCGAGGACACCCCCGAAATGGCCCTGGGGGTCTACGACTGGGCCGTGGTCAACGATCACGGGGACCGGCGAACCTTCCTGGTTGGTCAGGGCCGGGATCCCGCCACGCGGCGGCGCTGGCGCCACCTCAAGCGCCGCTTTGCCCGGCCCGGCCAGGGGGGGAAGCGAGAGCCCTTCCAGGTGACTGGCGAGGCCACCTCCAACCTGGACCCCGAGGGGTACGCTGACCGCTTCCGGCGCATCCAGCGCTACATCCACGGGGGTGACTGCTACCAGGTCAATCTTGCCCAGCGCTTCGCGGCCCCGGCCCGGGGCAACGCCTGGACCGCCTATCGCACGCTGCGCCGGCTTAGCCCCGCCCCCTTTTCCGGGTTCCTCAACTTCCCGCAGGTTCAGGTGTTGTCCTCTTCTCCGGAGCGCTTCCTCCAGATCAGCGACCAGCGGGTTGAGACCCGACCCATCAAGGGGACGCGACCGCGCTCCGACGACCCCGAGCGGGACCGGGTGTTGACCGAGGAGCTGGCCGCCAGCGCCAAGGACCGCGCCGAGAACGTCATGATCGTGGACCTGTTGCGCAACGACCTCAGCAAGACCTGCTCGGAGGTACGGGTCCCCGAGCTGTTCCGGATCGAGAGCTACGCCACGGTACACCACCTCGTCAGCACCGTGACCGGTCGGCTACGCTCCGGCTGCACCGCCGCCGATGTTCTGCGCGGGTGCTTCCCTGGCGGGTCGGTTACCGGGGCCCCCAAGGTCCGGGCCATGGAGATCATCGAGGAGCTGGAGCCCCACCGGCGCGGGGTCTATTGCGGAGCCATCGGGTACATCGGCTTCAACGGCACCATGGACACCAATATCGCCATCCGCACCCTGATCTACTCCCAAGAGAGGATCCGCTTCTGGGCGGGAGGCGGCATCGTCGCCGATTCCGAGCTGGAGGCCGAATACCAGGAGACCTTCGACAAGGCCCGGGGCATGCAGAGCCTGATCCGGGCCGCCAGTGCTGGAGCCAAGGAGACCGAAGGTGTGGGTAGTTAAGCTGGGGGGAAGCCTCGCCGATCGGGGCGAGCTGGATCACTGGCTGGACATCCTAGCCTGTTACGGGGGAGGAGAGGCCGTCATCGTCCCGGGGGGCGGTCCCTTCGCCGATCAGATCCGGGAAGCCCAGGGACGGTGGGGGTTCGACGACGGGGCCGCGCACGCCATGGCTTTGCGGGCCATGGAGCAATACGGGCTGATGATGACCGGCCTTCGGTCGGACCTGGTCCCTGCCGCCACCACCGCGGAGCTCCACCGCACCCGCGAGCAGGCCCAGGTGCCCGTCTGGTTGCCAGTTGCCCCAGTGGCCACCGCTCAGGATATCCCCGCGAGCTGGTCGGTTACCTCCGACAGCCTGGCCGCTTGGCTGGCGCGGAAGCTCGCCGCCGAGCGCCTAGTCCTGGTCAAAGCGGCCGAGCTCACCCCGGGAGCCGTCCACCTCGCCAAGCTGACGGAGCATGAGGTCGTGGACCCGGCCTTCCCCGACTTTGTCGCGGATTTCCGGGGCGAGACCTGGGTCTTCCATACCCAGCAGGGCAAGCTCCTGCAGCAGGCCCTGTACAGCGGGATCTGCCACGGGGCGGCCCGCGTCCGGGCCCCGTCTTCGGACGGCCCCTCGGAGGAGTCCCCCACCGTGGACGCCTGATTCCGGAGCCGCCGCCTGCCCGCATTGCCGGGCGAGCGGTCGCACCGAGCACGGAGCCCCCCTAACCGAACGCCTCGGCCCCGGCGAGGATATCCCGAGCCCGGAGGTCGGCCAGGATTTCGGCACCGGCGGTCACCACCTGGTCCGGCTGAGGATGGCCGATCTCCCCGGCGATCCGTTGCAACAGGGCCTCCCCGCTGGGCCCCTCCCCCGCGCGCAGGAGCTCCAGGAGCCGCGCCGTCACAGCGTTGACCTCCAGGAAGCCCACGTCGTCGCGGCGATCCCGGTACACCACCAGGAAGGTGGGCTCGGGCGATGGGGCCTCGGGCCGGAATTCGGGCCCGATCCGGTGCACGGGGAACCGGTAGCACAACAGCCAAGCCAGGGGCGACACCACCGGGCGACCCCGGATCAGGTCGCCATCAGCGTCCACCCCCACGCTGGGGATCTCCTCCTCGGCCACCCAAAGCGCCAGCTCCACCCACTCGTAGTGGGCCAGCTCCCAGAGGAAGGGAGGATCTCCGGGCCGCGGGGTACGCCCCTCGGCCAGGTAATCCAGGAGCTCGCGGCCGATCTCCAGGAAGTAGGGGGTCTTGGCCCGGTGCTCCCCCAGGAAGTCGGCCACCAGGGCATCCCAGTCTTCATCCCCCAAAATCCGCCGGAGGACGGGGAAGTTGTTGGCCAGGAAGCCCGCCAGATTGTTGTAGATCAGCTCGCGGTAGACCCCACCTCCTCGCCCCTCCAGGCCCCGTGGCGCAGGGTTGCGCCTAGGGTCCCGGAGATAGGCGGTCATCGCCTCCTGCTGGGCGCGCAGGGAGGGGGGGACCTCCGGGTCGTCACTGTGATGGGCGCTCATAGGGTATCGCTCTCCGTAGGGACAAGGCCCGCTTAGGCCCGGCCGCACCTGGCTGGGAATCCGCCTCTACGCGGGGTAAAGGATGCCGGTTTCAACGCGCGGAACGGCATTGCCCCGATCCATGGTGGAGCCCACGGGAACAGGGGAATCCCGCCTCACGCCTTTCCTCCCTGCTCCTGAAGGGTGCGAGCGGTGGTGGCCATGGCGTCGGGATTGACGGAGATGGAATCGATCCCGGCGTCCACCAGGAAGCGGGCGAACTCGGGGTAGTCGCTGGGGGCCTGGCCGCAGATCCCGACCTTGGCGCCGCTCGCCTTGACCCGGGCGATGGCCTCGGCGATGAAGCGCTGCACCGCTTCGTCGCGCTCGTTGAACAGCGGCGCCACCAGCGCCGAGTCCCGGTCCACCCCCAGGGTGAGCTGGGTGAGGTCGTTGGAGCCGATGGAGAAGCCGTCGAAGACCTCGGCAAACGCCTCGGCCCTGATGACGTTGGCCGGCAGCTCGCACATGAAGTAGAGCTCCAGGCCGGCCTGCCCCTGCACCAGCCCGGTCGCCGCCAGCTCGGCG
>JAHEOG010000053.1 GCA_018609925.1 Gammaproteobacteria bacterium | reverse complement strand
GGCCGATCCTGGCCTTGGCCGGCTGCGAGGCGGTCGGCGCCGCCCCCGAGAAGGCCCTGGCACCAGCCGCCGCCGTGGAGTGTATCCACGCCTATTCCCTGGTCCACGACGATCTTCCGGCCCTGGACAACGACGACCTGCGCCGGGGCCGGGCCACCACCCATTGCGCCTACGACGAGGCCACGGCAATCCTGGTGGGCGATGCCCTCCAGACCTTGGCCTTCCAGGCCATCAGCGAGGCCGAGGAGCTGCCGGGGACCGCTCGCCTGGCCATGGTGCAGCGTCTGAGCCGGGCCGTAGGTTCCTGGGGCATGGTCGGCGGCCAGGCCCTGGACCTGTCCTGGGAGAGCGGCTCTCCGGATCTGACAGCCCTCCAGCGGACCCATCGTCTGAAGACCGGGGCCCTTTTGACGGCATCGGTGGAGCTGGGGGGTCTGGCGGGCGAGGCTACCGACGAGAACCTGGAAGCCCTGAGCGCCTACGGCCACCACATCGGGCTAGCCTTCCAGATCACCGACGATCTCCTCGACGTCGAGGGCAACACCGAAGCCCTAGGCAAGGAAGCCGGCTCCGACATTGCCCACAATAAGGCCACCTATCCCGCATTAATGGGCACGGAAGCGGCGAAGGAGCTGGGGGCCGCCGAGCTGGAGCGGGCCCTGGCCACCCTCGAGCCCCTGGGCGAGCCGGCCGAGCCCCTTCGCTCCCTTGGCCGTTTCATCGTCCAACGTACCCATTAGGCCCGCCGTTATGAGCGAAATCCTCGACACCATCCACGAGCCAGCGGACCTCCGCAATCGGCCCCCGGAAGACCTACCCCAGGTGGTCGAGGAGCTGCGGGCCTTCCTGCTCGATTCCCTTAGCCAGATTGGGGGACACCTGGGAGCCAACCTGGGCACGGTGGAGCTGACGGTAGCGCTCCACTACCTATTCGAAACGCCCAAGGATCGACTGGTTTGGGACGTTGGCCACCAGTCCTACGGCCACAAGCTCCTGACCGGACGCCGCGACGCGTTCCCCACCATCCGCCAGGAGAACGGCCTCTCCGGCTTCCCCAAGCGCGCCGAAAGCCCCTACGACACCTTCGGGGTGGGCCACGCCGCCACCTCCATCTCCGCCGCCTTGGGGATGGCCCAGGGACTGGCCTTGAGCAACGAGGACCGCCAGGTGGTAGCCGTCATCGGCGACGGCGCCATGACCGCCGGCATGGCCTTCGAGGCCCTGAACAACGCCGGCGTTTTGGGGACCAACCTCCTGATCATCCTCAATGACAACGGCATGTCCATCAGCCCCAATGTGGGCGCCCTGTCCAAGCGGTTGGCCCGGCTTATGGCGGGGCGATGGTACAACCGGGTTATGGATGGCGCCGATCGCGCCCTGGACCACCTCCCGGGCCTGAGCGGGGTGGCACGCTGGGCTGAGGGCCATGCAAAAGGCCTGGTCACACCGGGGACCCTGTTCGAGGAGCTGGGCCTGAATTACGTGGGTCCCGCGGACGGACACGATCTCCACGAGCTCCTCCCCATCCTCCGCAATCTCAAGACCATGGAAGGGCCCCGTCTCCTGCACGTGGTGACCCGCAAGGGCAAGGGCTACGATCCCGCCGAGGCGGAGCCCACCAAGTACCATGGGGTGACTCCCTTTAATCTGTCCGAGGGCCTGCCCGCCTCCTCCGGAGGGGGCCCGCCGGCGTTTACCAAGGTCTTCGGCGACGCGCTGATCGAGCTCGCGGAAGACGATTCCCGGGTCGTGGCCATCACCCCCGCCATGCGGGAAGGCTCGGGGCTGGTGGAGTTCGAGCAGCACTTCCCGGATCGCTTCTTCGATGTCGGCATCGCCGAGCAGCACTCCCTCACCTTCGCCGCCGGGATGGCGTGCGAGGGCCTCCGGCCGGTGGTGGCCATCTATTCCACCTTCCTGCAGCGGGCCTATGACCAGCTCATCCACGACATCGCGATCCAGCACCTGCCGGTGACCTTCGCCATCGACCGAGCGGGCATCGTTGGCCCGGACGGCCCCACCCATGGCGGGAACTTCGATCTGAGCTACCTCCGGCTGATCCCCGATATGGTGGTCATGACCCCGGCCAACGAGCTGGATCTGCGGCGCATGTTGGCCACCGGGGTGGCCCACGACGGTCCCGCCGCCCTGCGCTATCCCAAGGCCAAGGGGCGCGGATTCCCAGTCTCCGGTCCGCCGCAGCCATTGGAGGTGGGCAAGGCCCAGGTGGTCCGTCAAGGCGCTGGGGAAGAAGCGATCCTGGTCTTCGGCCCCTTCGTGGAGGCCGCCGAGGAGGCAGCCGAGAACCGGGACGCCACGGTCGTCAACATGCGCTTCGTGAAACCCCTGGACACCCTCCTCCTCGATGAGCTCGCCGGCCGATGCCGGCGGGTAGTTACCATCGAGGAGAATACCGTGGCCGGGGGCGCTGGAGAGGCCATCCGTACCCTGGTGGCCGAGCGGAGGCTCGACGTGGAGGTTCTGTGCCTGGGCCTCCCCGACGCCTTCATTCCGCACGGGGACCGGAGCCACCTATTGGGCCGATTCGGCCTCGACGCCAGGGGTCTGGAGGCCCTGCTGGAAGAGGCGCCCCCCAATCCGCAGGACCGGGAGCGGAGCTCTTCTCGGTAGCCACCGCCTTCAGAGGATGGGCCGCTCCTGGCTCGCGGCCGGGCTAGCGCTCCACACGGACGTGCTACCCTTCGGGGCCCTTCTGCGGGTCCGTATTCGGATCCGCTCCCTTTCCGGCGCCAACTGAAAAGCTACCCCCAAGTCCAGCCTATGCGACTCTCCCGCTTTTTCCTGCCCACACTCCGGGAAACCCCGGCCGAAGCCGAGATCGCCAGCCACCGACTGATGTTGCGGGCCGGGATGATCCGCCGCCTGGCAGCGGGCCTGTACTCCTGGCTGCCCCTGGGGCTACGGGTCCAACAGCGGGTGGAGCGTGTCGTCCGGGAGGAGATGAGCGCCGCCGGGGCCCAGGAGCTGCTCATGCCGGTAGTCCAGCCCGGGGAGCTGTGGCGGGAATCCGGGCGCTGGGAAAGCTTCGGCCCCGAGCTGCTGCGCCTGCGGGACCGCCACGACCGGGAGTTCGCCCTGGGGCCCACCCATGAGGAGGTGATCACCGATATGGTCCGCGGCGAGGTCCGCTCCTACCGCGAGCTGCCACTGAACCTCTACCAGATCCAGACCAAGTTCCGGGACGAGACCCGGCCTCGATTCGGGGTCATGCGTGCCCGCGAGTTCACCATGAAGGACGGTTATTCCTTCGAGGCGGACGAAGCCAGCCTGGATCGGACCTACACCACCATGTTCGAGGCCTACTACCGGATCTTCACCCGCTTAGGACTTGCCTTCCGGGCTGTGGAGGCCCGCACGGGAGCCATGGGCGGCTCGGTGTCCCACGAATTCCACGTCCTCGCCGACTCCGGGGAGGACGAGCTGGTCCACTGCTCCCAGTGCGGCTACGCCGCCAATGTCGAGCTGGCGGAGCTGCCGGCCCCGGAGGCCCGGCCCGGCCCGGGAGAGGAGCTCACCACGGTGGACACCCCAGGCGCCTATACCATCGCGGCGGTCTCCCAGACCCTGGGAATCGCGCCGAGCCGGATGGTGAAGACCCTGTTCGCCCGGGGCCAAGCCGGGACAATCGCCCTGATCCTGCGCGGCGACCACACCCTCAATGAGGACAAGGCCGCCACCCACCCTGCCCTGGGCCCGGACTGGACCTTCCTGGAAGGCGAGGAGATCACCGCCCAGGCGGGCGCGGAACCTGGCTCGGTGGGCCCGGTGGGCCTGAATCCCGGACAGATCACCCTCCTGGCCGACCAAGCGGCCGCGGCCCTTGGGGATTTCGTCTGTGGGGCCAACCGCGACGACCAGCACCTTACCGGTGTGAATTGGGGGCGGGACCTGCCTGACCCATCCGTGGCGGACCTCCGTTTTGCCGAGGCGGGTGACCCCTGCCCAGGCTGCCGTCAACCGGTGTCCTCGGCTCGCGGCATCGAGGTTGGCCATGTCT
>JAHEOG010000052.1 GCA_018609925.1 Gammaproteobacteria bacterium | reverse complement strand
TTTTACCGCCAGTCCCACCGTCCACCCGCCGATCCGGGGGAAGCGGGCGAAGAGGCGGGGAGGAAATTCGTCCAGGCCGGCGTCGCCGCCATCGGGGCGTTGCCCGGAGAACTCGATAGAGGGATGGATGGCGGCCGCTCCGACACCGATCCCCGGGCGGGGATCGGCGGCCATCCCCGCCGGGTTCCAGAAGGCCGCAGACAGCTCCTCGGCTCCCGTAGCCGTTCCGGCAAGGGCAGTCCCGAGGGCCCGTCCCCCTTGCTCACTCAACGCGAACCCGGCGGCGCCGGCGGCGCCACCCATGAGGCACAAGCCCAAGCCGAGAAGGCCTTGCGCGAAACAGGCAGTCGCAGTCGCTCCGCTTGCCAATCCTGCCCCCGTATCAGGGTGGGACCGTGCTGTTTCGGACGGACATCCGCTCGGAGGCCGTCCCTGGCGAACCGCCCGAAGGACGCCCTACTCTAGGACACTGCGCTTGCAGGGGCCCGAACCGTAGTTTAGAAAAGGGGGCATACGCCTCGAAAAGGGGTTCCCTAATCAGGCAACCACCGTAGCCATGCCGGCAGGCGAGCCTGCCACCATCCGACGGCCTATGCCGTTCCGCCGAACGCTACCCAACCAGTCAGGGAGCACTCCATGACGGACAGTCTCGGAAAGCTCATCCTGCGTATCACCCTCGGCGTCCTGATCCTTCTCCACGGCATCAACAAGGTGATCACCGGGGTGGATCCCATCGCCGGGGCCTTGGGGGAAGCGGGCCTCCCGTCCGCCTTGGCCTACCTCGTCTACATCGGCGAGGTGCTGGCTCCACTGTTGCTGATCCTCGGCCTGTGGGCCCGGATCGGAGCCACCTTGATCGCCATCAACATGGTCGTGGCCATCCTGCTGGTCCATCCCGGGGAGCTGGGACAGCTTACGCAGAACGGCGGATGGGCCCTTGAGCTGCAGGGGATGTTCCTCTTCGCCGCCATCGCCCTCGCCCTAACCGGGCCGGGACGGTTCGCCGTCGCCTACGATTGACCCGGACGGAATGGAGCCGGCCCCGGAAGGAGCCGGCTCCGCTCCCCGGTCCCTTGGCCGGGACGAGGCTAGCGCGTCTCGACGGCGGCCAGGCGCTCCGCCCGGGGCGAATGGGCCCGCTTGGCCTCGTCCAGGTCCTGGTAGAGGCGCTCCTGGAGGGCGAGGTTGTACTCCGCCACCAAGGTCTGGGCGCGGAAGAGCTGAGGCAACTCCCATAGGGCAACCGCCGCGATGACGAGCGCTCCCCAAGCCACCTGCCCGGTCGCCATCAAGCCGAAACCGGCCAGGAAGACCCCCAGGTTGAGGGCGCCCCGTTGCCACCGGCGGAGGTAGAAGTGGTGCAATCCGGCGGGAAACAGGTAGTTGAGGGCCGCGTAGGTATCCGGGTCCGCCAGCTGCTCGTTGAACCGGCGATAGAAGGTCTCCCGCTTCTTCCGCGGCAGCTCCCGTAGCCGGTCCCGGAGGGCTTCTTCCCGCGCCTCCAGCCATTGTTGCCTTTGCCTAGCCACGGCGGTTACCTCCCCAGTGTGACGATGATCGATTCCCGTTGCCAGAAGAGCCAGAAGCGCTTGGACTCGATCACCTGGAAGACCACCTGCCAGCCGTTCGCAGCCTCCTGATTGAGGGTCGCTTCCAGTCTCTTCAACGGCAGTCCCGAGGAGTCCAGGAACAGGGTCCCGAGTGCCCCTTCCACCACGTGAACCACCTTGTATTCAGAGAATTCGGAAAGCTCCATGCGGTTTCCCTTGGGTCGGTGGCCCGGTCAACGGGACCGGATGCGGTCCCGTTGCTAGCGCCCGTTTCCCCCTGGGTATAGCAAGGACCGCGCCAACCAGGACGAACCGATCCCGGAAAGGGTTCCGTCAGGCCCATGAGGCGCCCGCACAGGGCATTGGGAGGAGGACCTCCGCATCCAGAGGGCCCCGTTTTGGGAGCAAGATTCGGCGGGGAGGAGCGAAAATTGCGCTCCCCGCATCCCGGTCAATCCCGGGAAGCGGGGAGGCGGCGGGGGTTCGGGCGGGACCAACGAGCTAGCGCTCCACACCCTCCTGAAGGGCTTCAAGCACTTGGCGGGCGCCCGCCTCGCTGGACTGGGGATTCTGACCGGTTACCAGCAGGCCATCGCGCTCGACATGCTCCTGCCAGTCGCCTTCGGCCACGAAGTCGGCGCCCAACTCCTCCAAGCGGGTCTGGAGCAAAAAGGGCATCAGCCCGTCCAGCTCAACGGCCCGCTCCTCGCTGTTGGTGAACGCCGTTACGCGTCGGCCCCTCACCAATGGCTGCCCCTCCGGACCTTCCGCAGGGAGCAGCGCCGCGGGGCCATGGCAGACGGCGCCCACCACCTTGCCCTGGGCGGCCATGTCCTCCACCAGCCGCCGTAGGCGCTGGTTATCGGGGAAATCGAACATGGTGCCGTGACCGCCGGGCAGGAACAGGGCGTCGTAGTCCGCCGAATCCAGCCCCTCCAAACTCGGGGTATCCTGGATGGCCTGCCAAGCGGGGTCGCCCTCCGGCTCTTCCGGGGCGCTACGGGGATCCACCGGGATCCGGCCCCCGGCGGGGCTGGCAACCGTCACTTCAGTACCCTCCTGGCGAAAGAGGCGGTAGGGGGTGGCAAGCTCCTCGTACCAGACCCCGGTTGAATGATCCGCGTCGATGCGTTCGTGGCTGGTCGCCACCATAAGGATGCGCGTTGCCGCCATGATCTGCCCTCTCCTGGTGGAGATCGGATGGTCCTACAGGGGATCCGGTCCACGGGAACCGGCTTCTACTGTAGAGATTGGGGCGAGGGCGACCGACATCAATAAGCTCGCGACCGTAGGACACTTGCCAGAAGTCCTCCGATCGTCAGAGGATCGGGCCGATTGGCCAGTATGCTGTTGGTGGCGATGCCCATGCCACTCGACCTGAGAGTGGATCCCGTGCCACCGGAGAAGGAGGCGAAAGGACCATGAGCAGGGAGCGAGCGAAGGGCGAGGAAGCAGGCTCCGGCCCCTCCGGCCTCAGCGGGGGCACGGATAGGGACGAGACGGTGCTGGGGGAGCCCGAGCCCTGGGCCCCTTGGGAGACGCGACTAGTGCTGTGGAGCCTGGTCTTCGGGGGGGTGGGCCTGATCGTGCTGGGCCTGCTGGTGAACACCTTCCTGCTTTAGCCCGGCGTCACCCCCGGGCAGCGGAAGTGAAGGGTAGGCAGCAAGGGAGAAGCTGTGCCCGCGGACCTGGAGCTCACCATCGACCACGACGGCCATTGCTGGCAGGCACGGGGCGAGAACCTGGGGGTCCGGGCTCCGCGGCTGGGCGAGCTGGATCGGGAGCTGCTCCACGCCATGCGGG
>JAHEOG010000051.1 GCA_018609925.1 Gammaproteobacteria bacterium | reverse complement strand
CTGTCGCCGTGGGCGGCCAGGGCCGGATCGCCCGATACAGGGTGCTCTCCCGGATCCCTTAGCCGGAAGCGGCCCTCGAGATCCAGGGTGATTACCCGGCGATCCTCTGGGCTCGCCGTGGCCACCGTTTGCTCCAATTCCTCTCGTTGGGGCAGGGGAGGCGAGTCGCTGCGATGGGCGAGGGCGTGCAGGGTGATCTCACCGGGCGCGGAGGTGGCCCGGCCGGGGTTGGGCTGCCAGGTGAGGTTTCCCCGCCAGTCCTTGTGCAGGCGTCCCGCCAGCCAGAGTCGCGCCTCCTCCGGGTCGCTGGTGGCGAAATCCTCTTCCCGCAAGGGTTCGGCAAACTTCGCCTTGCGCCATTGATGCTCCGTGGTCAGCCGCCAGGCCTTGTTGCCGGAGGGACTCAGGGCGTCGATGGAGAGCTTGGTCAATTGGAGGCCTCCTCGGGTCACCGGGCTTGTGGGCTGTAGACCAATACCGCGGTGAGGTTGTCCTGGAAGGGATCGCTCCGGTTCCCGACGGATCGGGCCAGGGCCTGCAATGCCCGAGGCCCCAAGCCCTTCCGAAGGGGCTCGGCTAGTTCCCGCTCCTCCAAGGCATCGGTCAGGCCGTCGGTGGCCAGCAGGAAGGCCTTGTAGCTCGCCAGGGGGCCCTGGGTGACCTCGGACCGGACCTCCGGGTCCAGCCCGACTGCCCGTTCCAGAACGTGACCGTAGGGGTGGCCACGCGCTTGCTCGGGGGAGAGTCGGCCTTCCTCTACCCAGTGCTGGACCAGGGTGTGGTCGCGGGTGAGGGGGTGGAGGTCCTGTCCGTCCCACCCGAAGGCCCGGCTGTCGCCGAGCCAGACCACCTCGTAGGCTCCCGCATGGAGCCGCAGCGCCACCAAGGTCGTGCCCATGTCCGAGCCCCGCCGGAGGGCTTCGCGGCTGGTGGCCCGGTTGGCGGTGGCGACCGCTTCCGTGAGGTCCTGACCCTCCTGGACGGCCCCCTTCAGGGCCTCCAGGGCGGTTTCGCTGGCGATCTCGCCGTCGGCGTGACCGCCCATACCGTCCGCCACCGCCCAAAGGGCCAGGTCCGGCGCCTCCAGGTAGCGGTCCTCGTTCTTCGGGCGCTGTCCGACTTTGCTTAGGGCGGCGCTGGTCCATGCAGCCACAGCGATTCCCCCTAGCTCGGCCTTGCCCGGGACTTCTCGGATCGGCATCCGCAGCGGGATCGCTCCGCCATCATTGCCGGTCCCGGGCTCCCCAGACAAGGGCCAGCGAAAAGCTGTGCCACAATAACCTCTGGTTTCCGAGCGTCCGGGAGGGAGCCTTGGCCCGCAGGATCCTGTTCCGAGGTGAGGCCGGTGACGGGGTCATCGAGGTGCTCCAGGAGGCCTCCGGGGTGCGCACGCTGCACTTCGGGACCGGCTCCAAACAGACCGCACTGCATCCGGAGACACCCCACAGGCTGATCCTGCCCTATACTCGGGCCCTCACCGCGGCGCTGCTGTTCAACCCCGAGCCGCGACGGATCCTGCTCATCGGTCTGGGCGGTGGCGCCCTGGCCCACTTCTTCCGCCATCATTTCCCCGAGGCGGTCATTGACGCCGTGGAGCGCTGCCCTCGGGTGGTGGCGGTGGCCCGGGAATTCTTCGCCCTCCCGGAGGAGGACCCGGGGCTCCGGATTCACTTGGCCGAGGCCCAAACCTTCCTGGAGACGGACATAGCACGGGGCCCTTCCTGGGACTTGGTGCTGGCCGACGCCTACGACGCCCAAGGACCCGCCGATGCGACCCTGGACCGCGGCTTCTACCGGGCGCTAGGCGCCCGCCTCGAAACGAACGGGGTGCTCGCAGCCAACCTCTGGAGCGGTCGCCGCAACCGGGTTAAGCGCACCCTCCGGGGCCTCGAGGCCAGCTACGGTCGGCCGGTCTACGTGCTGAGGCCGCGGGGCAAGGCCAATATGGCCGCGCTCGCCAAAAGGGAAGGGATGCCGGAGCCGGGCTCGGAGGAGCTGCGCCAGCGGGCGAAGGTTCTAGAGGCTCGGGTAGGCCTGGACTACCCGGGCTACCTTGAGGGGCTTCGGCCGGCCTCGGGACGACCCGCGCGGGGCCTGGGCTAGCCTGTGGCTCCCACCTCCCCGGCCAGGGCCTCGGCCCGATCCACCATTTGGGTCAGGACGTCGAGGCCGCGGTCCCAGAACCCGGGATCGGTGAGGTCCAGGCCGAGCCGTCCCACCAGCGCCTCGGGGCTCTCTGAACCGCCGGCGGCGAGCAGATCCAGGTATTGGGGCACGAAGGCCGCCCCTTCTTCGCGATAGCGCTCGTAGAGGGCCAAGGTGAGGAGCTCGCCGAAGGCGTAGGCGTAGACGTAGCCCGGGACGTGGAGGAAGTGGGGGATGTAGCTCCACCAGTGCCCATACCCTTCGGTGAGGGCCACCGCCTCGCCCTGTTCGTCGCTGAACTGCGGGCGCTGCGTAGCCAGCCACAGCTCTCCCAGGCGCTCGCTGGAGAGCTCGCCTCCCTCGCGACGGGTGGTGTGCACGGCGTCCTCGAAGCGGTGCATGGCCACCTGCCGGAAGACGGTGGCAAAGGTCTCCTCCAGCTTGTTGCACAGCAGGGCCAGTTTCCGTTCGGCATCGCCCTCCCTCGCCATGAGGTGCTCGAAGGTGAGCATCTCCCCGAAGACCGAGGCGGTCTCGGCGGTGGTCAGGGGGGTGTCGGCGTTGTAATAGCCCTGGTCCCGGGCCAGGTACTGGTGGACCCCATGGCCCAGTTCGTGGGCCAGGGTCATGACATCGGAGGCCGTGCCGGTGAAGTTCACGAGCACGAAGGGGTGGACGTCCGGAGTGGCCGGATGGGAGAAGGCGCCACCGGTCTTGCCCTCGGCGACGGGGGCGTCGATCCAGCCCCGCTCGAAGAATTCCTCGGCGATGGCACGCATGTCCGAAGAGAAGGCTCCGAAGGCGTCGAGCACGGTCTCCCGGGCGCTTTCCCAATCGAAGGTGCGCTGCGTCCCCGGCATGGGGGCGTAGCGGTCGTAGTCGTAGAGGGTGTCCAGGCCGAGAAGCCGGGCCTTGAGCCGGTAATAGCGGGCCATGAGGGGATAGCTCCGGGTGACCCGGTCCACCAGCGCCTCCACCATGGCCTCGCTCGCCTCGTTGTCGAGGTTGCGCTCCGTCAGCCAGTGGGGATAGCCGCGCAGCCGATCGTCGGTGGCCTTGTCGGTAAGGACGGTGTTGAAGACATGGGTCAACAGAGGGAGCTGCCCCCGTAGTCCCTCGGTGAGGCCCTCGGCGGCTGTCCGGCGTGTCTCCCGATCTTCGGCCTTGAGCCGGGCCAACACCTCTTCCTCGGAGAGCTGCTCGCCGTCCGCCTCGAAGCGCAGTCGGGTGAAGGTCTCGTCGAATAGCCGGGTCCAGGCGGAGCGCGCTGTTAGCTGCTTCTCCGCGAGAAGGCGCTCTTCGGCCTCGCTCAGCCGGTAGGGTCGGTAGCGGCGCACGGTGGTCAGGAAGTGGCGGTAGGGGGCCAGGGGCTCTTGCTCCAACAGCCGCGCGGCCGTCGGCTCGGCCACCGCCTGCCACTCCAGCAGGAAGAACAGCAGGCGGTTGCCGATGGCGGTGGTGCGCTCCTCGATGCGGGTGAGGGCCGCCCCCACCTCGGGATCGTCGCCCCGCACGGCGTGCAGGAGGCCGATGTAGGCGCCGGGTCGGGCCAGCCGGCGCTCCAGATTTTCCAGCCAGGCGACCCCGTCGACCAGATCGGCCGCACTGAGCCCGGCCACCCGGCCCCGGTAGGTCTCCCGGAAGGCTTCCGCCTCCCGCGCCACCGTATCCAGATCGGCTTCGATGGCGGGGTCACGGGGGCCCTCGTAGAGGTCGGACAGGTCCCATCGGACCGATTCAGCTCCCGCGGCCTCACTCATCGATCCGGCCCCCCTTCTCCCGGGCGAGGCGCTCGACGCACTCCAGGTAGGCCTGCTCGTCCGGGGCCGAGCCCGTGCGCTGGGCCTCCCACAGGGCCCGGCCCAGGCATTCCATCAGCTCGTGCTCGGCGGCATGGGTATCGCCGAGACCACTTGCGAGGCGCTCGTAGGCGCGCCGGATGCCAGCGGGGCGGTCCAGCCCGATCTGCTCGGCGAGGGCGATGTGCATGCCCATGTGCAAAAACGGGTTGGTCTCGCCGTCCTCAGGGGTCCAGTCGTGGTCCCCGTAGTACTCCCGGTTGCCCACTACCCGATGGTATTCGGGGTGGCGGTGCAAAACATCGACCACCAGCTGCTCCGAGGGGTCCAAGTCCTGACCCTGGTGGAACTTCTCCCAGGTGCGGAAGAACACCTCCCGCATCTCGGAGCGGTCTTCACCGAAGAGCATGATCCGTCCTCATCTTTGGAATAGAGTTGCCGGCCTAGAACCGTGGAGAACGCCAAGGGGCCAAGACGCCAAGGAAGGCCCAAGCCTATAAATATGCTTTAAAAAAACAAATATAATCGGTAAGCCCGGAGGCGTCCGAAACTGCCCTCCGTGTTCTCCACACCTCCACAAGGGGATGTGGTTGAGGTTTTAAGGATAATTCCGCTTTTCCGGTTCTCCGTTTTCTCGGCGTCTTGGCCCCTTGGCGTTCTCCGCGGTTCGGGATCGTGCCGTGGTTCTAGGACGCCTCCGAGCCGGCGTAGTTCGTCTTGTCGGGCCATAGGCAGAGGTCGTAGACGGGGCACTGCCCGCAAAGGGGGCGCCGGGCCTTGCAGACATAGCGCCCGTGCAGGATCAGCCAGTGGTGGGCGCAGCGCTTGTAGGCCTCGGGCAGGATGGCCTGTAGGTTGCCCTCCACCTCGGTTACGTTCCGTCCTGGGGCCAGTCCGGTGCGGTTGGCTACCCGGAAGATGTGGGTGTCGACGGCGATGGTCGGATGGCCGAAGGCGGTATTCAGGATGACGTTGGCGGTTTTCCGGCCCACCCCTGGCAGGCGCTCCAGATCCTCGCGGCGCTCGGGGACCTCACCGCCGTGTTTTTCGACCAGGGTGGCCGCCGTTCGAAGCAAGTTGTGCGCCTTGCTGTTGTACAAACCCAGTGACTGGATGTAGTGGCGAATCCCGTCCTCGCCCAGATCGAGCAGGGCTTCCGGGGTGTCGGCCACTCGGAAAAGCTTGGCTGTTGCCTTATTGACTCCGGTGTCGGTGCTCTGGGCGGAAAGGATGACCGCTACCAGCAGCTCGAAGGGGGAGGAATGGTTGAGCTCGGTGTTGGGAGTCGGATCGCTCTCGGCGAGGCGGGCGATGAATGCGCCCGCTTCCTGCTCGGTCATGGCGCGTGGCGCCGGCTCGGGCATAGCTTGGATCCCCTTGTTGGGCTTGGGGGACCGGCCCCCCAATTACTCGGCTTCGCCGAAGCGCTCCTCCACCAAACGCGTCAGGGCTTCCACGGCCGCCTCTTCGTCGGGGCCATCGGCCACTAGCTCCAGCTCGGTGCCTCGGGCGGCGCCGAGCATCATGACTCCCATGATGCTCTTGCCGGAGACCTTCTGATCCCCTCGAATAAGGGTGATCTCCGACTGGAATCCCGAAGCTTCGGCAACCAGCTTGGAGGCCGCCCGGGCATGCAGGCCGAGCTTGTTGATGATTCGCAGGGACCGCCGGATCACTCTCCGCCTCCGTGTGGGGGCGGCCACGGGCAATGATCCCGTCCCAGCAGAACCCCGTGACGGGCGCCTTCCGCCGCCTTGGTCACCTGCTCCTCCAGAGTTCGGTCTCGGTAGGTGAGCAGCCGGACGAGCATGGGCAGGTTGACCCCCGTGATTACTTCCACCTGGCCTGGCTCCATAAGCTCCATGGCGAGGTTCGCCGGGGTGCCGCCGAACATATCGGCCAGGAGGATGGCGCCGTCGTCTCCGCGGACCTGGTCCAGGGCCCGGACCAGACGCTGCCGAACGTCGTCCGCGTTGCGGTCGGAGCCCACGCCCACGGCCAGGACCTGGTGCGCCGGCTGTCCCAGGATGTATTCGGCCGCCCGGATCAGCTCCTCGGCCAGGTTCTCATGGGCGATGACGACGATGCCGACCACGGCCGTTACCCCCTTTCGCCCCGGTAGGGCGATCGGGACCCTTCCAGGTCGCGGTGGCGTACCAGGATCTCGCCCTCCTCCCTGTGGAAGCGCTCGGCCAGGCGCTCGGCGACGTGGACCGAGCGGTGGCGGCCGCCAGTACAGCCGACGGATACGGTTAGGTAGCTGCGGGACTCGCCCCGGTAGGCCGGCAGCCAGGACGACAGCAGAGCCACGATGTCCTCGAGGCGCTGCTCAAGGCCGGGTTGGTTGTCCAGGAAAGCCCGAACTTTCGCGTCAAGCCCCGACAGGTCCATCAGTTCCGGTTCGTAGTTGGGGTTGGGAAGGAACCGGATATCGAACAGCAGATCGCTGTCCATGGGCAGGCCGTGCTTAAACCCGAAGGACTGGAAAAGCAGGACCGGGCCCTGGGTGTCCTGTTCGGTGGCGGTCAGCTCCTGTATCCGCCGGCGCAGGGTGTGGACGGAAAGGTGGCTGGTATCCAGCACCCAATCGGCCACTTCGGCTAGGGGGGCCAGCTGCTCCCGTTCCGCCGCGATCGCCTCCGGCAGGCTACGGTCGCCCTCGGTTAAAGGATGGCGCCGGCGAGTCTCGCTGAACCGACGGATCAGGCTCTCCTCGCTCGCCTCCAAGAAGAGGCACCGGACCGAGACCCTGGCCGCGGTAGTGAGGTGCTCCAAAACCTGAGGCACCTCCTCCAGCTGGGCCCGGGTGCGGACATCGATCCCGACCGCCGCGCGGGAAACAGGATTGGGGCCCTCCGACAGCACCGTCCCGAGCTCGCCGAGGAGGTCCGAGGGCAAGTTGTCGACGCAATAGTAGCCGCTGTCCTCCAGGGCATGGATGGCGGTGGACTTGCCCGAGCCGGAGATGCCACTGACGACGATCAGTTCCATTCCCCGCCCCGGTCGTTTTGAGAGAGCTGGTGACCTAGGCGCTCGCGGAACTCTTGCTCGGGGTTGGTCCCATTGGCCTTTTGGAAGAAGCTCTGGACCGCCACCTCCACCATGACCGCCAGGTTCCGGCCAGGGGTCACCGGCAATGTAACCCGTGGCATGGGCACACCCAGGATCTCCTGGGTGTCCTCCTCCTGCTGGAGCCGATCGATATGGGCGAGGTCCTCCCCCGGGATTCGCTTGAGCTGAATGATCAGGCGGAGGCGCTTGCTTGCCACCACGGAGGCGGGTCCGAAAAGCTGCCGGATGTTGAGGATCCCGAGCCCGCGCACCTCGATGTGGTCCTTGAGGATCTCGGGGCTGCGGCCGACCAGTGTTCCGGGGACCTCGCAGGCCAGCTCGGGGGCGTCGTCGGCGATCAGGTGGTGGCCCCGGGTGATCAGCTCCAGGGCCACCTCGCTCTTGCCGACCCCGCTCGGCCCGGTCAGGAGGGTACCGAGGCCCATGACGTCCATGAAGACCCCGTGTACGGTGGTGCGATCGGCTAGGACGCGGCTGAGGTAGTGGTGGAGATGGTGGACAAGCTGGGGGCTGGAGAGAGTGGAGCGGAACAAGGGGGTGCCTTGGGCATCGGCCGTTTCGGCTAGCTCCGGGGGTGGCTCCTGTTCCTGCTGGGCGCTGACCACCATGGCCGATAGGCCCTTGTCGAAAAGCCCCTTCAGGGCCTCCCGGCGCTCTTCCGGGGCCATCTTTTTGAGATAGGCGATCTCGGCCCGGCCGAAGACCTGCAAGCGATTGGGATATACGTAGTCCAGCTCCCCCACCAACGCTAGTGAGGGCTTTTGCACCATCTCCGATTCAATGTGGTGGTCCCCGGCACCGCGCGCCGCCACCCATTCCAGGCCCAGGGTCTCGGCCTGGGCCCGGTAGAGCTCGTCGATGGGGAGGGAGCGGCTCACGGCTCGGCCAACTGGTCGTCCTTGGCCACGAGGCGATCGAAGAGTTCCTCCTCCGGCGCCTCCAGAAGCTCCTGGCGGAAGGTTGGATCGTCGAGCATCCGAGCTAGCCGAGCGAGGATGTTTAGGTGCTGCTCGTTTTCCTCGTCCGGGACTAGGAGGGCAAAGACCAAGGAGACCGGTTGCTCGTCGATGGCGTCGAAGTCGGTGGGCTCGGCCAAGCGCAGAAGCGCGCCCAGGGGATGGTCCAGATCGGGCAGGCGGCCGTGGGGAAGGGCGACCCCGTGGCCCAGGGCTGTGGAGCCGAGCTGCTCCCGCCGCAGCAAAGTCTGGAAGATATCCCGCTCGTCGAGGTCGGGGCGATCGTCATGGAATTCGCTTGCGATCCGATCCAGCAGGCTCTTCTTGCTGCTGGCCTCTAGCCCCGCTTGAACCCGGGTGGGGGCGAGCAAGTCCCGGACCCGAAGAGATTTGGGGACGGAGTTAGACCCATCCTGTGGGTCGGAGCCACTGCCTTGGGGCGCGGGGTCATTGGAAGCGTGCATGGTTGCTCTAGGACCGTTGGTTGTCCTGCGCCTTCTCGTGATATCGCCGGGCTTGCCGATCGATCTTGTCCGCCATGGCGTCGATGGCGGCGTACATGTCCTCGTCCTCGGCGTCGGCATGGAGGGTTGCCCCATCGACGCGAAGATTGACCTCGGCGATCTGGCGGTGCTTCTCCACGGAAAGCACCGCATGGGCCTGGAAATCCTGGCCGAGGTGGCGCTGTATCCGGTCCATCTTCTCTTCCAGATACCCCCGGAGGGAGTCGGTCACCTCGATATTCTTGCCGCTGACGTCGAGCTGCATGCTCTGCTGCCTTTCCCTTGGCGGGGTCAGCCCCGGACCTTGCGCTTGCGCTGGCTGGAGGATGGGATGCCCAGGGCCTGTCGGTACTTAACCACGGTGCGACGAGCCACCTCGTAGCCCTGATCCTTGAGGATTTCGGCCAGCTTGGAATCGCTGTAGGGCTTGGTGGGCTCCTCTTCTTCAACTAGACGCTGGATCATGGCCCGGATGGCGGTGGCGGAAACCCCCTCGCCGTCGGTGGTTCCAAGCTGGCTGGAGAAGAAATACTTGAGCTCGAAGACCCCCTGAGGGGTGTGCATGTACTTCTGGGTGGTTACCCGCGAGACCGTGGACTCGTGCAGCTCAACCGCCTCGGCGATATCCCGGAGCACCATCGGGCGCATGGCGGTGGGTCCGTGCTCCAGGAAGGCCCGTTGGCGCTCGACGATGGCGGTGGCCACTTTGAGGAGGGTCTCGTTTCGGCTGGCCAAGCTCTTGATGAACCATCGTGCCTGCTGCAGGTGATCCCGCACGTACTTGCGGGTCTCCCGATCGCCGTCGCCGGTCTGCGCCAGCTCGGCGTAGGCAGCGTTGATCCGGAGCCGGGGTATGGCCTCGGTATTGAGCTCCACCTGCCAGCGATCGCCCTGGTGGTAGACCAGTACGTCCGGCACCACGGTGGGGGCGGTCTCGCCTCCTATGAGCGAGCCGGGCCGGGGGTTGAGGCTACGGATCAGGTCGACGGCGTTGTCCAGCTCCTCCTCTTCCACCTGGAGGGCTCGGCGCAGGGCCTTGTAGTCGTGCCGGCCGAGGGCCTCCAGGTGGTGGCGGACCACGGTCCGGGCGGTACTGAACCCCGGGGTGTCCTCGTCCACCAAGTCAAGCTGGGCATCCAGGCATTCCGCTAGATCCCGGGCCCCGACGCCCAGCGGATCCAGGTGCATTACCCAGACATGGACAGCGTGCACATCCTCCTCAGGGACATCGAGGGTTTCGGCAATCTCGGCTAGGGTGGCGGTCTGGTAGCCCTCGTCGTTGATGCTGGCAATGAGGGCTTCAGCGATGGCCCGGTCCGTATCCGACAGCGGGGCCATCTGGACCTGCCAATGGAGGTGATCGGCCAGGGTCTCCGTCGCCGAGCTCCGGGCTTCGAAACCGGGAAGCTCATCCTCCTCTCCCGAGCCCCCCATAACGGGAGAATCGGGTTCCATGCCCGCATCCCAGTCCGTATCGACGGTATTCTCCGGGGTCTGCTCTGAATCGGCTGTTCCAGGGCTGTCGGCCACCTCCATGGTGGAGACGGCCTCCGAGTCGGCGTCCGCCTCCAGCTCATCCTCGCTGCCCGGAGTCACTTCCTCCAGTAGGGGATTCTCCTCCAGGGTCTGGCGGATCTCCTGGTCCAGCTCAAGCCGCGACAGCTGCAGCAGGTGGATGGCCTGCCGCAGCTGCGGGGTCATTTTGAGCTGTTGGGATACCTTGAGCTCGAGGGCTGGTTTCATGGCCTATAGAGAGAAGTGCTCACCAAGGTAGACTCGCCGTACCTCTTCGTCCCCAATGATAGCGCTTGGCTCGCCGGACGTCAGTACGCGCCCCTCGCTCAGGATGTACGCCCGGTGGCAGATGCCGAGGGTCTCCCGGACATTGTGGTCGGTGATGAGGATGCCGATACCGCGCTCTTCCAAGTGGTGGATGATCTCCTGGATGTCCCGGACGGCCAAGGGATCCACCCCGGCAAAGGGCTCATCCAAAAGCATGAATTTGGGATCGGTGGTCAGTGCTCGAGCGATCTCCACCCGTCGGCGCTCGCCGCCCGAAAGCGATTGCCCGTACTGTTCCCGGATATGAGAGATGCCGAGCTCCTGGAGCAGGGATTCCAGGCGCTCCTCCCGCTGTCCCCGGCTGAGCTTCAGAGTCTCAAGGATGGCGAGCAGGTTTTGCTCCACGGTAAGGCGGCGGAAGACCGAGGCCTCCTGGGGCAAATAACCGATCCCCAGGCGGGCCCGTCGATACATGGGCAGCCCGGTCAAATCGGTGCCATCGAGGTGGATGGAGCCGCTGTCCGGACTCACCAGGCCCACGATCATGTAGAAGCTGGTGGTCTTCCCCGCGCCGTTGGGCCCTAGCAGCCCCACGATCTCGCCGGGCTCCAGGTGCAGGTCCACCTCGGAGACCACCGCGCGGCCGCGATAGTGCTTGGTCAGGTGCTCCGCCTCGAGGGCGCTCATTCTGCCGATTCGCCCCCCGTCGGCCGGCCCTCCGCGGAGCCGTTGTCGGGGGAGTCTTCCTCGGAAGAGCCGCCCGATTGGAAGACAGACCGGGCCCGGCCGCCTTCCTCTTCCTCCCCGGCAAAGGCCTCGGTGCGGCGGCTGTCCAAAAGGTAGCGGATGCGGGCTCCCTCCAAGATG
>JAHEOG010000050.1 GCA_018609925.1 Gammaproteobacteria bacterium | reverse complement strand
TCCATCGGCACCAACGACCTGACCCAATACCTGCTCGCCGTGGACCGCAACAACGCCCGGGTGGCCAAGCTGTTCGACAGCCTCCATCCGGCTGTCCTGCATGCCATCGACACCGTGATTACCGCCTCCCATGGCGAGGGACGCCCCGTCTCCGTCTGCGGCGAGATGGCCGCCGACCCCATGGGCGGGCTGCTTTTGGTGGGGATGGGGGTGGATGAGCTGTCCATGAGTGCCGGGGCCCTGCTGCGGATCAAGTGGGTCCTGCGCTCCTTTGAAACCGAGCGGATCCGGGAGCTATCGGAGCAGGCCCGCTTCGACGAATCGGTGCAGACCACCCGGGCCCGTATGGAGACCGCCCTGACGGACGCGGGACTGGGGGCGCTGATTCGTGCCGGGGATTAGCTTGCGAAGGACGGGACCCCGATCGGGCTTCCAGGGCGTGGAGTCCTTGCGCACTAGCCAAAGCCTGGGGGCCGCTTGGCTCCAGCGGGTAAGCGCCCTGCCCGAGCTGCCCGTTTGCTGGGAGCCCGAGGGCAAGACCTACTCCCCCGTCTCCGCTCGCGCCCTGCACGAGGAGATCTCCGCCATCGCCCGGGCCCTGCGCGGCTACGGCCTGGAGACCGGCGACCGCTTGGCCCTGATGGCTCCCAACGGCCGCCTTTGGGCCGCGGTGGACCTGGCCGCCCAGCTCCTGGGCGTGGTCCTGGTGCCGCTCTACCAAGGCCAGCGCGCGGCCGAGCTGCAGCACATCCTGGAGGACTCGGCGCCGACCCTGGTCTGCCTGCAGGGGGAAGAGGCCCTGGCCGAGGTCCGGGAGGCCCTGGGCGAGGCCCGCTATCGCCCGCCCATCGCCGCGGCGGGAGTCCGGGACAGCCATCTACCGGAGCCGGCTTTCTCCTGGGGCGAGCTCCTGCGCTACGGGGAGCGGGTGGCCCCGGACGAGCCCGAGGCCTACAACCGGACCGTCGGCCGGGACCACCTGGCCACGCTGGTCTACACCTCGGGCACCACCGGCTGGCCCAAGGGGGTGGAGCTTACCCACGGCAACCTCCTGGCCAATATCGAGGCCTCCCTGCGGGTATTGAAGATCCTGCCGGGGGACCGCTTCCTCTCCTTCCTGCCCCTGGCCCACATCTTCGAGCGCACCGGCGGCCACTTCATCCCCTACCTGTGCGGCGCGGAGGTGGCCTACGCCCGGAGCACGCAGACCGTCGCCGCGGACCTGGGCCGGGCCCAGCCCACCATCCTGGTGGCCGTCCCTCGGATGTATCAGCTCTTCCACGACCGAGCCCAGACCCAGCGCTCCCGGGACCGCCTTGCCGACCGGCTCATACGATGGGCAACGGGCGACGGCGGCCGGCCCCACCCGATCCTGGGCGGGCCCGCCCGGCACCTTTTGCGCCGGCGCTTCCGTCAGCGGATGGGGGGCCGCATGCGCCTGCTGGTGAGCGGGGGGGCCGCCCTGCCCAGGGAGGTGGGGCACTTCTTCCGGAACATAGGACTGCCCGTCCTGGAGGGGTACGGCCAGACCGAGACGGCCCCGGTGATCAGCGTGAACCCCCAAGAGGCCGTCAAGGTGGGCACCGTTGGCCGACCGGTTCCCGGGGTGGACGTGCGGATCGCCTCCGATGGCGAGATCCTGGTGCGAGGCCCCAACGTCATGCGGGGGTACTGGAACCGGCCCGAGGAGACGGCCGCGGTATTGCACGAGGGTTGGCTGCACACGGGGGACGCGGGGGAGCTGGACGAAGACGGCTATCTGGTCATCACCGACCGGCTGAAGGAGATCCTGGTCACCTCCGGGGGCAAGAACATCCCGCCCCAGCCCCTCGAGCTCCGCCTGGCAGCCCAGCCGGTGATCCAACAGGCGGTGGTCTTCGGCAACGGCCAGCCGTACCTCGGGGCCCTCATCGTTCCCGACTGGGAGCTGCTGGCTGAGCGCTTGGGGTGGGATAATGCGACCCCGGACCCGAAGGCACCGGATGCCCAACGACTGGTCCGGGAGACCATCCAGCACGCCCTGAGCGACCTCTCCGCATGGGAGCAGATCCGGCGCTTCCAGCTCCTGGCCGCCCCCCTCACCCAGGAAGCGGGCGAGCTTACCCCCACCCTGAAGGTCAAGCGCAAGGTGGTGGCCCAACAATACGCCGAGGAGCTAGCGGCGCTGTTCGATGAGGCCCGAGCCGAGGAGGTGGGGGGAAGCCAAGCGGGCCCGGCGGGCTAGGGGGCCCAAACGCCGGCTTCAGCCCAAGGTGGTCCGGTTATTCCCCCACATGTGGCGCTCCATATCCCGGAAATGGATGAAGATCCGGGCCGGATCGATCCCTAGGGGGTCCCCCAGCAGATCGCACAACCCGGCGGACAGGCGCTCGGTATCGTCGGTGGGCAGGCCCAGACTGGCGAGCTCGACGAACGCGGCCGGTTCGTCGGAGCCGGCGAACAGGAGATCCCGGCCCGTCTCCAGGGTGACCATGCAGGCCCGCTCCGGCTTACCCAGCAGCTCCGCCATGCCGGCAGAGGCCGCCCGCAGCAGGTCGGCCCGGGCCTCGGCGGTGGCGGGCTCTTGGTTGGTATAGACACGAAGTAGCGGCATCGGGACACCCCTTCCCCAAAGATTGCGGGGTCCCGCATTGTATCCCCGGGACCTCCGGCCCCTCCAGCCGGCTCCTCCAGCCGGCCCCGCAGGCCTACGCGCCGGCCTCCCCCGGGACCGCCAACAGATTCCCCACCACCTTGCGATACCAGGCGATGCCATCGCCGGATTCCGACTGGAACCCGGAATGGAGCCGGCGGGCATCCTCCCCTGCGCCCGTCAGCAGGTAGCCGTCGCTGGCGAGGCGGGAATGGACGTTGGCCAGGACCTTGCCCTTGCTGGAATCGTCCAGATAGATCAGGACATTGCGGCAAAGGATCAGATCGAAGCGGGACAGGGGGAACTCCACCGGGGCCACCAGGTTCAGGGTACGGTAGCGCAGCAGCCTCCGCAGCTCCGGGCGCACGCGATAGCCCTCGGGGATCGGCGCGAAATGGCGCTGGCGCGTGGCAGAGGGGAGCCCCCTTTGGGTCTCCTCCTCGGTGTATATCCCCTGCCTAGCCCGGGAGATGGCCTCCTCGCTGACATCGGTGCCGACCACGAGACTGCGATCGGCCTGCGCCGGGGGCAGGACCTCGCGCAACAGGATCGCCAAGCTCACCGCCTCCTGCCCGTTGGAGCAGGCACCGCTCCAGATGCGCAGTCCCCGCTCGCGGCGGTCTCGGGCCAAACGCGGCAGGATGCGCTCCCGGAGGAGGTCGAAGGGGCGGCCATCGCGGAAGAACCGGGTCTCCTTGATGGTCAGGGCGTTCAGGACGGCATCCACCACCTGAGGGTTGTGGCGCTCCCGGTGCACATGGGTAATCAGCTCGTTGAGTTGGGTGAAGCCCCACCGATCGGCCAGAGGGCGCAGCTTGGCCCGCAGGGAATAGGTCTTCTCCGGGCGCAGGAGGATCCCCGCCTCCTTGCGCAGGACCCGGGCCAAGAGGTCGAAGTAGAAGGGACTGAGCTCGTTTCCCATTGCCCGCTCGTTGCCAAGGAGAAAAGGGACAGCCGTAGGGCCCCGGCCTAACCCCCGGCCGGGAGGGAGTGGGCGGTTGCACCGCCACCGGAGTACAGGACCTGACCCAAAAGGCGGCCGGTCTCGGCAGGGGACAGGATGGCGTGATGGATCCCGGCCTCGACGACGGCTCCGGGCATGCCCCACACCGCACTACTGGCCTCGTCCTGGACCACCACGGCCCCACCCGCCTCGCGGATCCTTCGGGCTCCGGCCAAGCCATCCCGCCCCATACCGCTGAGGACAATCGCCAGGATTCGGGTCCCCGGCAGCTCCGCCGCCGACGCGAACAGGGCATCCACGGCCGGACGGCAGGAGTTCATGCGCGGAGCCCGGTCCAGATGGACCTGCAGGGTCCGTCGGGAGCGGGAGACCCGGAGGTGGCATCCCCCCGGAGCAACCAGTCCCGTGCCCAGGGGCGGCTTCTC
>JAHEOG010000049.1 GCA_018609925.1 Gammaproteobacteria bacterium | reverse complement strand
GGGATTGGCCACAGGGCCGAAGTAGCTGGTCTCGTTGGACGAGCCCATGGCGAGCTCGTCCATATTGGTCTTGCCCACCACCACCGCCCCGGCGGCCTCCAGGCCCGCCACCACCGTGGCGTCGAAGGGGGAGCGGTATTCAGCCAGCATCCGGGAAGCGCAGGTGGTGCGCCCCTCGGTGGTGGCCAGGATGTCTTTATGGGCGATGGGCACGCCCTCGAGCGGACGGGCATCGCCGGCCGCGATGCGCCGGTCGGCGTCGTCGGCGCGGGCCAGTGCAGCCTCCTCGAAGACCTGGGTGAAGGCGTTCAGCGAGGCATCCGATTCCCGGATCCGGTCCAGAAAGGTCCGGGTGATCTCCCGGCTAGTGAGTCGCCCCTCCAGGAGGTCCTCGCGGATGCGGCTCAGGGAGCGATCGTGCGCCAAGGCATACCCCAGGCTCGAATGCATCGTGGCGGAAAGGCGGGTCGGAGGCGGCCGGAGACCGGATTATTCGACGGAGCGCGGGACCCGGAAGTAGCCCTCCAGAACATCGGGTGCGCTCTGCTGCAGGCGATCCCGATCGGGGGCGTTGATGACCTCGTCCGGGCGCAGGGGCTGGGCGAGATGGAGGGGATGGGCCAGCGGCTCCACCCCGGCGGTATCCACCTCCTCGATCCGGTCGATCATATCCAGGATGCGGGAGAGATCCTCGGCCACATCCGCTGCCTGTTCCGGGTCGAGGCGCAAGCGGGCGAGACGAGCCATTTGCTCAGTGGTCTTGCGGTCCAGGGCCAAGGGATCCCTCCTGCATGGAGCCGACGAAGCTACCACAACCCCCTCGCCCCCTCAAAGGCCAAGTCTTTCCCCAGGGCCACCTCGAACCCCTATAGGGCGGGTGATAGGATGGCGCCCCAGTCTCGCTGCCACCCCCGGGGAAATTGGGCGCTTAGACGCTCCGATTAGACGCTCCGAGTGGAAACCCGGTAACCATAGGGCGCATCTTGCGTGGGTCCCCAAAGCCGAACCATTTTCCGAAATGCCCCGTCACTGCGAGGATCCGTGAGGATCCGAAGCAATCTCCCGACGGGGGTAATCCCCGGGAGATCGCTTCGTCGCGACGCTCCTCGCGATGACGGCAAGGGGTCATGCCGAGCGAAGCGACGGAATCTCCCGGACCGGGCTGGATCTGGGAGATCGCTTCGCTACCGCTCGGGATGACAGGGTTGTCCGTCTGAGTGGACCTAATGGTGGATCCATACCCGGACCCATTTTCCACGGATCGCGTCGAGGAACCGGAAATTGCCGGGCCCTTGCCCCGGTGCTAGGCTAAGTTAGCCTTTACTTTCGCGGAGCGGAGCGGTTTCCCCGAGGGGACCCCACCCCAAGCCCAAGGACGGGAGCGGATGATCTTCGATCAATTGAAGGGGCTGTTCTCCAACGATCTGGCCGTGGATCTGGGCACGGCCAACACCCTGATCTTCGTCCGCGGGAAGGGCATTGCCCTGTCCGAGCCTTCTGTCGTGGCCATTCGAGAAGGCGAACGGGGCATGAAGCGGATCCAGGCAGTGGGCAACGAGGCCAAGGAGATGCTCGGCCGGACCCCGGCGGCCATCACCGCGATCCGGCCCATGCGCGACGGGGTCATCGCCGACTTCCAGGTGACCGAAGCGATGCTCAAGCACTTCATCCGCAAGGCCCACAACACCCGCTTCCTGCGCCCCAGTCCCCGCATCATCGTGTCCGTGCCCTACGGCTCCACTCCCGTCGAGCGCCGGGCCATCCGCGAATCCGCCGAAAGCGCCGGGGCCCGCCAGGTCTTCCTCATCGAGGAGCCCATGGCCGCCGCCATCGGGGCCGGTTTGCCCATTGGTGAAGCGCGCGGCTCCATGGTGGTGGACATCGGCGGGGGCACCACGGAGGTGGCCATCATCTCTCTCGGCGGGATCGTCTACTCGGAGAGCGTGCGCACCGGTGGGGACAAGATGGACGAGGCCATCGTCGGCTACCTTCGCCGCAAATACAACGTCATCATCGGGGAAAGCACCGCCGAGCGGGTCAAGATGGAGGTGGGAAGCGGCACCCAGGTCTCGGAATCCGAGAACCGACAGATGAGCGTGAAGGGGCGGGATCTCGCCCGGGGGATCCCCACCACCCTGGAATTGACCACCAATGAGATCCTGGAAGCCCTGGAGGAGCCCCTCAACGCCATCGTGGAGGGCGTCAAGGTGGCCCTGGAGCAAGCCCCCCCGGAGCTGGCCGGGGATATCGCCGAGCGGGGCTTGGTCCTCACGGGCGGCGGGGCCCTGATCCATGCCATGGACCGCCGCATCCAAGACGAGACCGATCTGGCCGCAGTTATCGCTGAGAACCCGCTCAACTGCGTGGCCCTAGGGGGGGGAAGGGCCCTGGAGGAGATCGACTCCTTCCGGGACGTCTTTGCTCGGGAATGACCGCAAGGCTACCCGTTAGCCCCGCCCTCAAGGATTCGTCCGGGAGCCACCGGAGGACCGGATAGGCAATGGGGTTCCACTCCGCTGCGCGTCATTCCCGTACGGGGCTAAGCGCCCTGGTGCTGGGAGTGCTCGCGCTCCTGCTGATGGGCGCCGATAGCCACTTCGCCTGGACCCGCTACGTCCGTGGCTCGATCCTAACCGCCCTCTATCCCATCCAGCGGGTGGCAGGGACTCCCTTCCAACTCGCAGAGACCCTCCAGCAGGAGGTCCAGAGGCACATCCGGGTCTACCAGGAGAACGAGCGACTGCGTCAGCGGGTCCAAAGGCTGCGGCTCCAGACCCAGGAGCTCCAGGCGCTCCATCGGGAAAATCGGCGCCTCCGGGAACTCCTGAACGAGGCCGAGCGCCTCGACCGACAGGTGGCCGCAGCTCAGGTCATTGCCGAGAGCCCCGACCCCTTCCATCACACCTTGACCGTCACTCGCGGGGGCTCCCATGGGTCCTACACCGGCCAACCAGTTATCAACGCCGATGGCATCGTGGGCCAGGTCACCGCCACCTCCCCCCTTACCTCCCAGATCATCCTTATCACCGATCCCAACAGCGCCATCCCCGTCTTGGTCCGGGATTCCCGGGTTCGGGGCATCCTGACCGGGACGGGCGACCGCGACCTGTTGAAGCTCCGCTATGTCCCCAACAGCAGCAATGTCAGTGTCGGCGATGTCCTGGTGACATCCGGCATGGGTCAGGTCTTCCCCAAGGGCCTCAAAGCGGGCCGGGTGGACCAGGTGGTCCGCGAGCCCCACTCCCCCTTCCTAGAGGTGACCGCTCGACCCACCGTACCGGTTTCCAAGCTGGAGGACGTCCTGCTCCTGGAGCAGGAGGCCCGGGGGGATCCCAACGGGACCGGATCGGTGGCCAGGAATGGGGCCCCATGAACTGGGGCGGGCATCTGGTGGTCGCCCTCACCCTGGCGATCGCCTTGGGCCTGAGCAGCGCGCCGGTGGGGGAGCCGGTGGCCCTGCTGTGGCCGGACTGGGTCTTGCTCACCCTGGCCTACTGGTGCCTGGCCGCGCCTCACCGCTACGGGCTCACCCTCGCCTTCGTGACGGGGCTGCTCCAGGACGTGACCGCCGCAACCCTGCTGGGGCTCCACGCCCTGATCTATGTCCTGGCCATGTACGTCCTGATCGCCAACCACCTGCGCTTGCGCCTTATGCCGCTTTGGATGCAGAGCATGGTCATTCTGGGTCTGGCGGGGCTCAGCGTCCTCCTCCAATTCTGGGTGGAAGGCCCCGCTACCGATTTGTCGGCCAACCTCTGGGCCCTGGTGCCAGCCGTAACCACGGCCCTGTTCTGGGCCCCGATATTCCTGTGCCTGCGCTATCTCCGGCTGCACTTTGCCATTGCTTGAAATACCGACGCTCCAGCCATGAATAAGGAGAAGCGGGGGATCGGAGGCCACTCTCCCGGCACCGAGGACCTTTCCGCCCGCCGGGCCCGCTTCGCCAAGTTCGAGCACCGGACCCGCTGGATGGGGCTCATCCTGCTGGTTCTGTCCGTGGCCCTGGTGGGCCAGCTCTTCTACCTCCAGATCGAGCAGTTCCTGCACTATCGCACCCTCTCCGATAAGAACCGCATCACCGTTCGCCCGGTCCCCGCCCCACGCGGGCTCATCTACGATCGGGACGGGACCTTGCTGGTCCAGAACGAGCCATCCTTCGCCCTGGAGCTCAATCCCGACCGGGTAGAGGACCAGGAACGGCTCCTGGACCGGCTGGGCGAGGCCCTGCCGGTGGCCGCAGCCCGCCGGGAGGCCATCGAAAAGCGGATCCGGGAAAGCCCGCCGTACCAGCCGGTAACCCTGTTGGAGGCCCTGAGCTCCGATCAGGTGGCGATCATCGCTGCTCGCCGGCACCGCTTTCCGGCCATCCGGATCCAAGCCCAATCCCGCCGTCACTACCGCCACGGCAGCACCACCGCCCACATCCTGGGCTATCTGGGCGAGCCCTCGCTCGCGGATTTCCGGCGATTCGATCCCGACCGGTACACCTCCGGGGCCCGAATCGGCCAGATCGGGCTGGAGCGCCAGTACGAAAAAGCCCTACAAGGCCGTCCGGGTCACCGGGAGGTGGAGACCGACGCCTTCGGCCGTGTAGTCCGTACCCTCGATGAGCAGGCCCCCGAGCCGGGAATGAACCTGGTGCTGACAGTCGACCTGGAGCTCCAGGAGCTCGTGAATCGAGCCCTTTCCAACTACACCGAGGCTTCCGCCGTCGTCCTCAATGTCCGCACGGGGGGCGTACTGGCCATGGCGAGCCAGCCCTCGTTCAATCCCAACCGCTTCATCGGCGGTATGACGAGCCGGGACTGGCAAGAGCTCCAGGATGCTCCCCATGAGCCACTCCTCAACCGGGCCGTACAGGGCAAGTACCCCCCCGCCTCCACCATTAAGCCGATCCTCGCCCTCGCCGGTCTGGGAGAAGGCACCGTTACCCCTGACAGCACCCTCCAGTGCGACGGCACCTTCCAGGTGGGGAAGGACGACCATACCTTCCACTGCTGGAAGGAGCGGGGCCACGGGGAGCTCACCCTAACCCAGGCGGTGGTGCAGTCCTGCGACGTCTTCTTCTATCGGCTGGGCCACCAAATGGGCATCCAGCCCATCCACCAGGCCTACGATCAATTCGGCCTGGGGCGTCAGACCGGGATCGATCTCCCCCGCGAGGCGGAGGGCCTCAACCCCGGGCCCGACTGGAAGCTCCGCCGCAATGGGGAGAGCTGGTACCCCGGTGAGACGGTGATGACCAGCATCGGTCAGGGCTACATGCAGGTCACCCCCCTCCAGCTCGGTATGGCCGCGGCCGCCATCGCCAACGGCGGATTCCGGGTAACCCCGCATCTGGTCCGGGCTGTTGAGGAGCCCGAATCCGATGACCTTCGTTATCGGCAACTGGAGCAGGACCCCCTCCCTCTGGCGCAGGACGGGAACCTGGGGCTGGTCCAGGACGCCATGCGCCGGGTGGTCAGCTCCATCCGGGGTACCGCCCACAGGCTCGCCGGCGGCTCCATTCCCTTCGCGGGTAAGACCGGCACCGCCCAGGTGGTTGCCATCGACCGGGAAGAGGAGGAGGAGCTGGATCCCGAGGAAAAGGAGCGTCGGATCCGCGACCACTCCCTGTTCATCGCCTATGCTCCGGTTCAGGATCCACGGATCGCTGTCGCCGTGGTGATCGAGCACGGGATCAGCGGGGCCAAGGCCGCCGGCACCACGGCCCGCCGGATCATCAACGGCTATTTCCAGAGACGGGGGAGCTAGCGGTGTGGCCGTCTCCGGACAATCCCTGGCGGCGCTTCGATTGGCCCTTGTTCCTTCCCCTACTGGGGCTGCTCGTCATCAGCCTACTGGTGCTTTACAGCGCTGCGGAGGGCGACCCCGGGCTGGTGCTGGGCCAGCTCACACGGTTCGCAATAGCCTTCACCGCCTTCTTCGTCGCCGCCGCGTTGCCACCACGGCTTTTGGCCCGCTTGGCCCCCTATGCCTATGCCGCAACCACCGCCCTGCTAGTCCTAGTGCTCTTTCACGGGGTCCGGGGAATGGGAGCCCAGCGCTGGATTGAGCTGGGCCCCCTGACCCTGCAGCCGTCGGAGCTCATGAAGCTGGCCCTCCCGCTCACCCTGGCGGCCTTCCTGAGCCACCGGGACTTTCCCTTGGGCATCGGGGTCCAGCTCTTCAGCCTGTTCCTGATCGCCCTCCCTACCGCCTTGGTCCTCCTGCAGCCCGATCTGGGGACCTCCATCCTGATTGCCGCCTCCGGGATGGTGGTCCTGTTCCTGGCCGGAGCCCCCATGAAGCTGTTTGTGGGGCTCGGGACCAGCCTTCTGGCCAGCCTGCCGGTCATCTGGTACCAGCTCCAGGACTACCAGCAGCGTCGCCTAATCGGGTTCCTCAACCCCCAGGCGGACCCCCAGGGCGCGGGCTACCACATCACCCAGAGCAAGATCGCCATCGGCTCCGGCGGCCTTACCGGCAAGGGCTGGCTGGAGGGCACCCAGGCCCAGCTCGATTTCCTCCCCGAGCGCCACACCGATTTCGCCTTCGCGGTGCTTTCCGAGGAGTTCGGGCTCATGGGGGCCCTGGTCCTCTTGGGTCTTTATCTGAGCATTACCTATCGGGGGCTATTCATTGCCTTCCGCAGCCGGGACATGTATTCCCGGTTGGTAGCCGGTGGACTCTCGGTCATGTTCTTCGCCTACGTGGTGATCAATATTGGCATGACCACGGGGGTTTTGCCGGTGGTCGGCGTTCCCCTGCCGCTGGTAAGCTATGGCGGCTCCTCGCTGGTGGCCCTACTATCCGGTCTGGGCTTGGTAATGGGGATTGCCATGCGCCGCGAACGATGAGGGCGCCGGCGGGGGAAGCGCCCCGGGGAAAGGCAGCAGGCCAGGTATGTTGTCAGGGACACTCGCAAGGGCCCTCGGAGCCCTCCGGCCGATCCCGGGAAGAGCGACGCGAACGGGATGGCCCGTCCGTTCAGTGGCCTTGACGGGTCTGGCTTTGGGGTTGGCGGGGTGCGCGCCATCGGAGCCCCCCCCGGCTCCCACGGAGGCCCCGGAGCAGGCTCCGGCGTCCACCCGAGCCTCCGGCGCCGACGGCCCGTACAGGGTCAACGGCACCTGGTACTACCCGCGGGCCAGTGCCGAAGGCTACCGGGAGGTGGGCTTGGCCTCCTGGTACGGACGAAAGTTCCATGGCCAGCGAACGGCCTCCGGGGACATCTACGATATGCACTCCGCTACGGCTGCCCACCGCACCCTGCCCCTGCCCACCTGGGCCCGGGTGACGAACCTGGAAAACGGTCGCTCCACGCGCGTTCGGATCAATGATCGGGGGCCTTTTGTGGACACCGACGAGCGGATCATTGACCTCTCCTTTGCCGCAGCGCAGCGGCTGGGCATCGACGAGACGGGGCTGGGTCGGGTCCGGGTGGAGGCCTTGGAGGGGCCCTCCCCGTCCACTGCTCGCTTAACGCCAGACGAGGCCCCATCCGGCGACGATACCCAATGGCACGGAGTCCGCTCGGCAGAGGGCCCCCTCTACCTCCAAGTCGGCGCCTTCCACCGGGAGGACAACGCCGCTCAGCTCAAGTCGCGTCTCCAGGCCCTGGACCTGGAGCGGGTGGTGATCGCCATGGGTCGCTACCAGGGCCAGCCCGTCTATCGGGTCCGGATCGGACCCCTTTCCGATGTGGCCAGCGCGGACCGATTGGTCCGGCGCCTGGGCCGGCAGGGCCTGCCCACCGGCGAGCTGGTCCGGGAATGACCGAGCGCCCCGCGACCCTTTTCCATCTGGCCACTCCTAGGAGCAAGTCCCACGTGTCCATCGCCAAGGTCCTTCCCAGCGCGGCCCTGATGGCCTTCGTACTCCTGGCAGGGCTGGTCGGTCCCGCCCGTTCGGCTTCCGCCCCCGCTCCACCCCAGGTCAAAGGGGAGGCCGCCTTCCTGATGGACAGCCATTCGGAGCGGGTCCTGGCTAGCCAGGGCGCAGATAAGTCCTGGCCGCCGGCCAGTCTGGCCAAGATGCTGACCCTCTACACCGCCTTCCGCGCCATCGAGGACGGCAGCGTGGCCACCACCGATCAGGTCCGGATCAGCGAGAAGGCCTGGCGCACCAAGGGCTCCCGCATGTACCTGGAGGCGGGCGACAAGGTCTCCCTGGAGCGGCTGATCAAGGGCATCATCGTGGAGAGCGGCAACGACGCCTGCGTGGCGGTGGCCGAGCACGTGGCCGGGACCGAGGAGGCCTTCGTGCAGCTCATGAACCAGCATGCCCGGGAGCTGGGCCTGGAGGACTCCCACTTCATAAACGCCTCGGGACTGCCTCCGGATCTGGACCGGCTGCCGCCCCCCGATGAGGAGATGCGCAGCACCGCCCGCGACCTGGCCCACCTGGCGTCCGCGCTGATCCGCGAGTTTCCGGATCATTACGGGATGTTCGACATCCGGGAGATGACCTACAACGACATTACCCAGTACAACCGCAACCGGCTGTTGTGGTGGGACGAAAGCGTTGATGGGCTGAAAACCGGCCACACCGAGCGCTCGGGCTACAGCCTGGTGGCCTCTGCCGAGCGCGAGGGCATGCGGCTGATCTCGGTGGTCCTGGGCGCGGACAGCGAGCAGGCCCGGGCGGAGGCCTCCCAAAGCCTGCTCAACTACGGCTTCCGCTTCTACCGCAGCTACCGCCTGTACCAGGCCGGGGAGTCCGTCCACGAGGCCCCGGTCTGGAAGGGGGCCCGCCGCAAGGTTGAGGTGGCCCTCGACCGCGACCTCTATGTCACCGTGCCGCGCGGCGAGCGCGAGGAGATCGAGGTTACCCTCGACCTGCGCCAGCCCCTGCTGGCACCACTGGACAAGGGCAGCGAAGTGGGCCGGATCCGGATCACGCTCGGCGACCGGGAGCTGGCCCAACGACCGCTAACCGTCCTCCAGGGCCTGCCAGAAGGCGGGCTCCTGCGTCAGCTCACCGATTCCGTCCGCCTCTGGTTCGCGGGGTAGGACCCTTGACCCTCAAAGGCACCATCGCCTATCTGAACGGCACCTTTCTGCCCCTGGAAGAGGCGCAGGTATCCATCCTGGACCGCGGCTTCCAGTTCGCCGACGGCGTCTACGAGCTGATCCCGGTCTACGCCGGCTGGCCCTTCCGGCTGCAGGCACACCTCACCCGCCTGGAGCGCTCCCTCGCCGAGATCGGCCTCGGCGCGCCTCTGGTTCGCCGGGAGCTGGCCGTGCGCGTGGCCGAGCTTATCCGGAGGAACGCCACCGGAGACGGCAAGGTCTATATCCAGATCACTCGCGGTGCCGCTGAGCGCGACCATGCCTTCCCCTCGGATACAACGGCCACGGTGGTGATGACCTGCGCCCCGGCGGAGCCCATCCCCGAAACCTGGCTGAGCGAGGGCATTGCCGCCATCACCGCCGAGGACATCCGCTGGGCCCGCTGTGACATCAAGTCCATCGCCCTCCTGCCCAACGTCATGCTGCGCCAAAGGGCAGCGGAAAGCGGGGCCCTGGAAGGGATCTGGCTGCATCAGGCCCAAGTTACCGAGGGCGCGGCCTCCAATGTCTTCGCGGTGGTCGCGGGCGAGGCCCGCACCCCGCCGGACGGTAGTCGTGTGCTCCCCGGCATAACCCGGGACGTGGTGCTGGAACGGGCCGACGAAGAGGGCTTGCCGGTGCGGAGCGGTCCTGTCACCGAAGAGGAGCTGAAGAACGCCGAGGAGGTCTGGACCACCTCCAGCACCAAGGAGGTCCTGCCGGTGACCCGTCTGGACGGCCAGCCGGTCGGCTCGGGCCGGCCCGGGCCCCTGTTCCGGAGGGTACGGGAGGCCTTCCGGGCCCGGGTGGCCTCGGAGCTGGCCCAAGCCCGGGAGGTTCCCTCTTGAGCCCTGGAAACCCCGCTCCCCGGGAAGGAGGCCAACCGGATAGGGTAGCTGGCCCGTGTGCCACAAGGGCCGGCGAGCCCATCCGCCGCGATCTGGGAAGCCGACCCTACGGCGAGGTATGGTCGGCCATGCGCCGGTTCACCGCCGAGCGCGCAAGGGACACGACCGATGAGCTCTGGCTGGTGGAGCATCCCCCCGTATTCACGCAGGGGCGCAACGGGCAGGCGGAACACCTGATCGCCTGCGGCGACATCCCCATGGTCCATAGCGACCGCGGGGGTCAGGTGACCTACCACGGGCCCGGCCAGGCGGTGGCCTATCCGCTGGTGGACCTGCGCCGGAAGGGGGATTCCGTCCGCGAGCATGTAGCCCGGCTGGAGCAGGGGATCATCGAGCTGCTGGCCGGGCTCGGCCTGGCCGGGTTCCGGCGTCCCGGCGCGCCGGGGATCTTTCTGGACCATCCCCAGGGACCCAAGGTAGCGAGCCTGGGCCTCCGGGTCCGCGCCGGCTGCGCCTACCACGGGGTCAGCCTGAACGTCGCCAACGACCTGGAGCCCTTTACCCGGATCCGCCCCTGCGGATTCCGGGACCTGGTCGTGACCCGCCTGGCCGATCGCGTCTCGGGCATCGATCCCGTCGATGTGCGGCGAAGCCTGGGCCAGGCGCTGGCGCTCCATCTCTCCCAACCCCGCGAGGAGCTTCGCCATGGCTGAGGGCGATCATCACGCGGGATCCCACCCCAGCCCGGGTGGCGACCGCGCCGCCCACAAGATGACCAAGGCCCGCTTCCAGCGCACGGGCTCGGACGAGTCCGGGCGCAAGCCGCGCTGGCTCCGGGTGCGCTCGCCTTCCTCCCCCCGGGTCCAGGAGATCAAGGCCGTGCTGCGCAGACACGAGCTCCACACCGTCTGCGAGGAGGCCTCCTGCCCCAATCTGGGGGAATGCTTCGGCGGCGGCACCGCCACCTTCATGATCCTGGGCGATACCTGCACCCGGCGGTGCTCCTTCTGCGATGTCGCCACCGGCCGCCCGGCGCCGGCCGATCCCCTGGAGCCCGCTCGCCTGGCCGCCGCCGTCGCCGATATGGGGCTGGGCTTCGCCGTGGTTACTTCCGTGGACCGGGACGATCTGCCCGACGGCGGGGCCGATCAGTTCGCCGAGGTTATCAGAGAGCTCCGGACCCGCTGCCCGGAAACGGGGATCGAGATCCTGACCCCCGATTTCCGCGGCTGCCAGGAACAGGCCCTGGCCCGGATCGCCGAGCGCCCCCCGGATGTCTTTAACCACAATGTGGAGACCGTTCCCGAGCTCTACCACACGGTCCGGCCGAGCGCGGACTACGGTCGCTCCCTGGGCCTGCTGCGGCGCTTCCGGGAGATCGTCCCGGGGGTGCCCACCAAGTCGGGCTTGATGCTCGGCCTCGGCGAGGATCTGGCTCAGGTGCGCCGGGTCATGGCCGATCTGCGCGGCCACGGGGTGGACATCCTGACCCTGGGGCAGTATCTCGCCCCCAGCGGCCATCATCATCCGGTCCGGGCCTACATCCATCCCGAGACCTTCGCCGCCCTCAAGGAAGAGGCCCTGGAGCTCGGCTTCCTTTCCGTCAACGCCGGACCCCTGGTGCGCTCCTCCTACCACGCCGGTGACCACATCCCCGCAGTGCCCTCGCCCTTGCCCGATTGAAGCCGGTCCGCGGGCACTGGTAAGCTGCAAGGCTCCATTCACGCGCGGGCCCGGGGTCCGCCTGATCAAGGAAGGCTGTATGAGCGCAACCATGATCCATCGGCCCATGCCCCGCTTGGTCCTCGGACTGTTCCTGGCGGCCTTTGCGGGCGGCTCCGTTATTGCCCAGCCGGCCGGTCAGGGGCAAGGCGGTGCCGAGACGCAGCAGGCCCGCAAGGAGATCCAGGAGGCCCAGAAGCAGGTCCGGGATCTGCAGCAGCAGGTGGGCGAGATCCGCAAGAGTGCCATCGAGTCGAATCCCGAGCTCAAGGAGCAGCGCGGCGACCTGCGGGATCTCATGAAGGAGAAGATGAAGGCCGAGGGGCACAAGCCGGACGAAAAGCTGAACCGGCTGGAGGAGCTGCGCACCAAGCTCCAGGAGAGCGACGACCTCTCCCAGAAGGAGCAGCAGGAGCTTCGGGGCGAGTACCAGAAGGTCATGCAGACCTTCCGCCAAGCCCAGCAGAAGACGCTGAAGGATCCGGAGGTCCAGAAGGCGCGCAAAAAGTTCAGCCAGGACCTTCAGGCCGCCATGAAGGAGGAGGATCCCCAGGCCGAGGAGCTCATGCAGGAGCTGGAGCAGGCCCGGAAGGATTTCCGGAAAAAGGTCCAGGAGCGCCTCGGCAACATGAAGCAGGGCCAGGGCCAGGGCCGGCCGGGCGGAGGCGCCCAGCAGTAATAGCCCGGCGGTAAGCACGGGATCACGATTGGCCGCCCCCGATCTGTTCGGGGGCGGCTCTTTATGCCATCCTCCCGGCGCTTTGAGCCGACCCCGGAGCCTGAGCCGGCGGTCCCGGATTGCCCTGTTCGGTCCCGTGAGCCGCCATGCCCAACACCTCCATTCGAGCCTGCGCGGCGGCACTCCTCCTGGCCTTCCTCCAACCGGCAGAGGCCGAGGAGGTCTCCGTCGAGGCCGACAGCCTAACCATCCAAGGGGACCAGGTAACCGCCGAGGGGGAGGTGGAGGCCGAGCGGGGAGATAGCAATGCGGAGGCGCAGCGGGCGGTGTACGACCGCTCCAGCCAATGGCTGGAGCTCTTCGGCGACGTCCGGCTCTCCGAGCCCGGGTACTGCCTCCTAGGTCCCCGCATACGGCTCAACACCGAGACCGAGCTGGGGGAGGCTGACTCCCCCAAGCTCCACATGCTGGCCAGTGACTCCTGGGTGCTGGCGAAGCAGATGGAGCGCTACGCCCCCAACCGGATCCGCCTGGACAGCGCCGCCTACACCGCCTGCTCCCCGCCCGAGGACCCCCCCTGGGGGCTCCGCTCCAGCACCACCTACGTGAACCAGGAGACCAACTACGCCCACCACCTGAACGCCCGCTTCGAGTTGGGCGGCGTACCGGTCCTGTATACCCCCTACTTCGGCCATCGCACCG
>JAHEOG010000048.1 GCA_018609925.1 Gammaproteobacteria bacterium | reverse complement strand
GGAGCTTCCCGGAAGGGTGGTTCTGGGAGTCCGACAAGAGATCGGCTCCCGTTGGCAGCTCATGGCCGGGGCCACCTGGACCCAGTGGCAGACCTTCGACGAGCTCCGCGTCCGTTTCCCCGATAGCCCCAGTCCTGACGAGGTCCGGGAGAAGGACTGGAATAGCGTCTGGTCCGGGGGCTTCGGGGCGGAAGTCCGGGCCACGCCCGGCTGGACCCTGCGGGCGGGGTATCGGTTCGAGAACAGCCCCGTGCCCGGCCCGGGCTTCCGGGATCCCCGGATACCGGACGCCGACCGTCATCGCTTCGCCCTGGGCAGCACCCTCGCCTGGGGTGGCGGCTGGAGCGTCGATCTGGCCTACGCCTACGTAGACCTGGAGGACGCGTCCATCGACAACACCACCCCCCGGGGCAACCGGCTGCAGGGCAGCTTCGAGACCCAATCCCACATCTTCGATCTCCAGCTGAACCGCCGATTCTGAGCCCTCCAGGCGGACCCGAGCGATGCGGGCCCGGCCGGGCTCTGGTACACTCTCGGGCTGCACCGAGGGTGGGGCCGGTGGTCTAGTGGGCCCTTGGCCGCGGGATCAGAGCGGCTGACGTCGCCAGTGCTTCGGTGGCAGGGTGTTGGTGGAGACGGTCGGCGAGCCGTTCCACCGGGACCTCCGGCGGCAGCGACCGGGCGCGAGCGCCCGACTACAGGACCGGTTGCACAGGGGAGAATCGATGGAAAGCAAGCAGGACATGCGTCGGCGGGCCTACGATGCACGCAAGGCCCAGGAGAACAAGGAGGAGGTCAGCCAGGAGGCCATCGAGCACCTCATCGCCCTACCCGAGTATCAGCGGGCGCAGACGGTGATGTGGTACATCGACGCCCGCTCCGAGCTGCGCACCCGTCATTTCCTGCCGGAGGCCCTCAAGAGCGACAAGCGGATCGTGGTGCCCTACTGCACCACCGATGAGAACGGCGACAACAAGCTCGGTCTTTGGGTTCTGGAGGACATGGACGAGCTGGTGGTGGGCAAGTGGCAGATCCTGGAGCCCCCGAAGGACCGTTGGGGGGAGCCCGGTAAGGAGGTGGAGCCCACGGACCTGGATTTCGTGGTCGTGCCGGGGGTGGGCTTCGATCGACGGGGCGGGCGCCTTGGCAACGGTCAGGGCTACTACGACCGGCTACTGGAGTCGGCCCGGTCCGATGCGCCCCTCGTCGGCCTCTGCTACGAGTCCCAGCTCTTCGACGAGATCCCCGTGGACGAGCATGACGTCTTCATGGACAAGATCGTCACCGAGAACGGGGTCTATCCCGGAAAAGGCAGGGGCTGAGCCATGGCGCCGGCGCAAGTGGATGATACCTACGCCGAAGCCTTCAAGAGCCTCCACGTGGAGTTCCTGGTCACCGCCCGGGATCGCAAGTGGTTGGACCATGCCATCTGCGCTGTGACGGGACACGGCTCCAGCACCATCATGTGCGATTCGGAGGCCGGTGCGGCGCGCATCGTCGGCCCCGGCGGCGACGATGCCGCCTTTCCCACCCCCGATGGCCGCATCGGGGCGATCATCCAGCTCCACATGCCGAAATTCCGCCCGGACCGGGTGGAGGCGCTGGAGAAGGCCGCCCTGGCCCGGATCTCCCAGAACGTGCTGACCTGTCCCACGGCGGCCTGCTTCAACCTGCTGGAAAGCGAGACCACCTATCCGTTGGGCCGCAAGGTCTCCTACTTCGGCAACGGTTGGCAGTTCCGGGACGAGCGCTACGGCCGCAAGGTCTGGGTCACCCCAATCCTCGGCGGGGAGTTCGTGATGGACCGGTCCTTCGGCTACGCCGAGGGGGTCATGGGGGGCAATCTGTGGCTGTTCGGGCAGGACCTGGACTCCGCCCTGGCGGCCGCCGAGCGGGGCGTGGCCGCGGTGGACGCCATCCCGGGCGTCATCACTCCCTTCCCCGGCGGGGTGGCGGGCAGCGGCTCCAAGGCCGGGAGCAATTACTCCTTCACCATCGCCTCCACCTACGAGGACTTCTGTCCCACCCTGCAGGATCGGCCCGGTGTCAACGCCAGGCTCCCCGAAGGGGTGGGATCGGTGATGGAGATCATCATGAACGGGCGGGACCTGGCCTCGGTGATCGAGGCCACCCAGGCCGCCATCGAGGCCGCCAAGGACAGTCCCGGGCTTGTCCGGATCTCCGCCGGTAACTACGGGGGCAAGCTGGGCAAGAACCTGATCTATCTCCACCCCGAGAAGCAGCCCGGTTCCCCGGCCTAGAGTGGCTTCGTTGCGGGGCCCCTGCCCGATCGGTCGGGGGTCCCCGTCCGACCGATAATCGCCCAGCGGGTAGTGGCCATGACGGAAAGTCCCGGCGGAAAGGCCCTTCTGCTCGACGGCCGCGAGGCGGCTAAGGACCTGCGCCAGGCCCTGGCCGACACCCTCGCCGCCGAGGGCCATCCCGAGGTCACCCTGGCCACGGTGATGGTCGGGGAGGACGAGGCCAGCGAGCGGTATATCCGGATGCGCGACCGTCAGGCCGACCGCCTCGGCCTGGGCACACGCCACCTAAGGCTCCCGTCCGGCATCGACCAGGGCTCCCTGGAGGAGGAGATCAGCGGATTGGTTGGCGACCCCGACGTCCACGGCATCATCGTGCAGCTTCCCCTGCCCCAGGGCCTGGACGCCGACGCCGTCACCGAGCTCCTTCCCCCCGAGAAGGACGTGGATGGGCTCACCGAGCGCAACCTGGGCCGCCTGGTTCGGGGGGAGACGGGCCTGGTCCCGTGCACCCCGCTTGGGGTCATGCGCCTGATGAGCCATTTCGGGATTGCTACCGCGGGCCGGCGCGCCGTCGTCGTAGGGCGGTCCACGGTGGTTGGGCTGCCGCTCATGCTCCTGCTGGGGGCCCGCGGCTCCGATGCCACCGTCACCCTGGCCCATTCCCGGACCCCGGACCTGGCGGCGGTCACCCGGGAGGCGGACATCCTGGTGGCCGCGGCGGGTAGCCCCGGTTTGATTACCGGGGACCAGGTCCAGCCCGGCGCTGCTGTTTTCGACGTTGGCATGACACCGACCGAGGGTGG
>JAHEOG010000047.1 GCA_018609925.1 Gammaproteobacteria bacterium | reverse complement strand
CCTTCCAGTCCCGGTTCGGCCGCGCCGAGTGGCTCCAGCCCTACACCGACGAGACCATGAAGGCCCTTCCCGGACAGGGCGTGCGCACTGTGGACGTGGTCTGCCCGGGCTTCGCCGCCGACTGCCTGGAGACCCTCCAGGAGATCGCCGAGGAGAACCGCGAGTACTTCCTCGCCGCCGGCGGCGAGGACTTCCGCTACATCCCCGCCCTGAACGACCGGGCCGACCACCTGGACGCCCTCGCCGACCTGGCCGCCCGCCACTGCGCCGGCTGGCCCGAGGCCCTTTCGCCAGACCCCGCGCCCGGGGAGGCGGAGCGCGGGGCCTCCCGCCAGCGGGCCCTGGCCATGGGGGCGCCCCGGTAGGCATGGGCCCGGGGGAAACCCGGCCCCAGAAGGGGCAGACCAGCTAGGGCCCCCTTTCGCGACCCGGCCCTCTTCGTTTGCCGTTGTACCTTTCCCTGTCCTTTGAGACCGTTGCGCCGATCGGACAACCGGGCCAAAGGAGCCCCCATCATGCCCGATGTGAAGGCCTACCTCCGGCACCACACCAACCCGCCGGTATTCCTGCTGTCCCTGGTGATCGTCCTGGCGCTCGTCGGCTGGGGTGTTACCGCCCCGGACCACCTGGGCACGGTGGCCAAGGCGGCGAAGGATTGGATCACAACCTATTTCGGCTGGTGGCTGTTGGCCTCGGTTCTGGGCCTGCTGATCTTCGCCCTGGTCCTGATGTTCAGCCCCTTCGGTCGCATCCGGCTGGGCAAGGACGACGAGCGGCCCTACTGGAGCACCTGGGCCTGGTTCTCCATGCTCTTCACCGCGGGGATGGGCATCGGCTTGGTGTTTTTCGGGGTGGCCGAGCCCATCTTCCATCTGAAGGATCTTCCCCTGGAGGCGGGCGGCAACGAGCAGGCCGCTCTCCAGGCCATGCACACCACCGTCTTCCACTGGGGGCTCCATCCCTGGGCGGTCTACATCGTCCTGGGGCTGTCCATGGGCTACTTCTGCTTCCGCTTCGACCTTCCCCTGCGACCGGCCTCGGCCCTGTACCCCTTGATCGGGGAAGGGCTCTACGGATGGCTCGGCAACCTGATCGACATCCTGGCGGTCTTCGGGACCCTTTTCGGCCTCGCCACTTCGCTGGGCCTCGGGGCCTCCCAGATCAACGCGGGCCTGGCCGCGGTCCTTGGCATGCCCGAAGGGCCCACCGCCAAGGTCTTCATCATCGCGGTCATCACCGCGGTCGCGGGGACTTCGGTCTTCCTGGGTCTGGACAAGGGCATCCGGCGGCTGTCGGTGTTCAACATGTATGCCGCCATCGTATTGGCGGCGGTGGTCTTCATCGCCGGGCCCACCCTGTTCATCCTCGACTACATGGTCCAAAGCACCGGCTACTACCTCCAGCACCTGCCGGGCACAAGCCTGCGCAGCTTTGCCCTCTCCCCGGACGGCAAGGAATGGCTGGGGGATTGGACGCTGTTCTATTGGAGCTGGTGGATCTCCTGGTCCCCCTTCGTGGGGATGTTCATCGCCCGGGTCTCCCGGGGCCGCACCATCCGCGAGTTCATCCTGGGGACCCTCCTTGCTCCGGTGGGGGCCTCTATTGCCTGGTTCTGCACCCTCGGCGGCTCGGGCATCCACATGATCCTGATGGAGGGCAACCAGGCCCTCGCCAGCGCGGGCAAGACCGACGCCTTGTTCCTGCTGCTGGGGGAGCTTCCCCTGGGCCTCGGGCTGGAGATCGCCATGTCCCTGCTGGCGGTCGTAGTGGTGGCGGTGTTCTTCGCCACGTCCTCCGATTCAGGCTCGCTGGTGGTGGACATGCTCACCAACGGGGGCGATCCCCACCCCCTCTGGCAACAGCGGATGATGTGGGCGGTTCTCCAAGGGGTGATCGCGGCGATCCTGCTGGTGGCCGGAGCGATGATCCCGGACGGGGATCCGCTAACCGCCCTGCAGACAGCGGCGGTAGCGTCCGCCCTACCCTTCTCGTTCGTGCTGGTACTGATGGCCTGGGGCGTGACGCGTCAGCTGCGGCGGGAGCACATCCGGGACGCCCCGCTGGCCACGTAGGCGGAAAGGGCTTCAGCCACGCCAGACGGCCACGGCCAGCAGCGCCCAGGCGGCGATGAGGGCGGTTCCGCCAACGGGGGTAATGGCGCCCAGCCAGCGGGGACCCCCTGCGGCCAGGGCGTAGAGGGTGCCGGAGAAGACCACGAGCCCGGCGAGCATGGTCCATCCCGAGGCCAGCAGCCAACGCTGGGCCTGGAGGTGCAGGGCGACGAGGCCGATTCCGAGCAGCCCCAGGGCATGGATCAAGTGGTAGCGGACGCCGGTTTCGAACACGGTGAGCATCTCGGGGGAAAGGCGCTCCTTCAGGGCATGGGCTGCGAAGGCGCCAGCAGCGACCCCAAGAGCGGCGAGGACGGCTCCGGCGAAGAGGAAGAGGCGCGCTCCGGGCAAAGGTGGCTCTCCTGGGATGGCTCAGCGCTGGCCCCGCTTTTCCAGGTAGCGCTGGTGGTACTCCTCGGCCGGGTAAAAGGGACCTGCGGGAACGATCTCCGTGGCCACCGGCTTGTCGTAGCTCGCCTGGATCCGCTCTAGGGAGGCCTGGGCCGCGGCCTCCTGCTCGGCGTCGTGGCAGAAGATGGCGGAGCGGTACTGGGTGCCGATATCCAGGCCCTGCCGGTTGCGCTGGGTGGGGTCGTGGATGGACCAGAAGACCTCCAGAAGCTCGTCAAAGCTCACCTGCTCCGGGTCGAAGGCCACCTGGACCGCCTCGGCGTGCCCGGTGCTACCGGAGCAGACTTGCTTGTAGGTGGGATCGGGGACTTCCCCGCCCGTGTAGCCGACCGTCACGTCGGTGACCCCGGGGACTCGCCGGAATGCCACCTCCACCCCCCAAAAACAGCCGGCTCCGAAGGTTGCCGTGGCCATGTCGTGCCTCCTAACCGATCTTTCCGCGAGCGGGTCTAATCCAGGGGCGGCAACCGCTCCATGAGGTAGCACAGGCAGTCCTGACGGATGATAGCGGGATCCGGCGTTAGCATGCAGGGCATGACCGGCAGCCGGGTGCGGATCCATTCCCCGTCGAGCGCGAAGTACCGCCCCGTTACCTGATCACCGTTCTCGTCCCGGGCATCCAGGACCTACTCGACGGCGCCCGCCGGGAGACGGGTCCACCCGACAGGGGTTCCGGCGGGCATCTCGGCAAAATTCAAGCCCTGCAAGTCCGGCCGCAGGACGAGATCGCCCTCCGTCTCGCTTTCTTCGAGCTCGAATTCCACCCCCGGGGGAATCTCCACTCGGGCCACCGTGTGGAAGAGGTCGTAGTCGGCCGAGGGCACCGGCTCGTCGGGCAGCCCGGAAAGACCCAGGACCTTTTCCAGGAATTGGTCGGCCCGATCGATCCCGGCCGGTTCGCCGGGACGGCCGCATTCCACGGTCACAGCAGGGGCGAGCTCGGCGAAGGCGTTGGACTGGGCCGTATCGGGCCGGGTGAAGTAGACCACTGTGGGCGCGAAATGGGCCGCAAGCTGGAGAAAGGGCCGCTCGAGCCGATTGATGCAGCCGTAGTGGGGATTGCGCCCCGAGTTGTTGTGGATGTCGATGCTGGCGAAGAGCCCGCGCCGGGCCATCCGTTGCCGGATTCGGGCGGTCATCTCGTGCTCCGGGGTCCCGGTACCGCGCCAGATCCGGTTGTAGTCGGGCTGGCCGGAAAGGAAGCGCCGGTCCTGGGCCGCCGCGGCCACATTGCCCACGAACAGGGACAAAGCACGCGGCAGCGGAGCCTCTCCATAGCGGGTCAACAGCCGGCGCACCGTCTCCCAGCCACTGGTCTCGTTGCCGTGCAACAGCACCGAAACGAACAGAGGCGGCTCGCTGTAACCGGGTAGATGGAAAAGCGCGGGCCCACCCAGGGCCGATACCAGCTCCGCGGCCGGGCGCTCCAGCAATCCCCGGGGGAGCCCCTGCCACTCCTGCAGGAGCCCGGTGCCCTCAGCGGCCTCCCGGGGGATATCCTCCATCGCCAACACCTTTCTCCTTCGCCGGGACCGGCCCATTTCGCCGATCTCGAGCGGTAGCAAAGTTTGTTACACCGGCCACTGGTGCACCGGCGTTCCTCGATCCTGATGCTTCCGGTAGGTCTGTACCAGATCCGAGAAATCGCGTCCGTGGGCTTGGGCGTAGGCGATCTGCCAAGCCGCACCGGTCTGGCGGGTGCGTACTCGTCCCCCGATCAGGCCCAGGACGTCATCGATATCCCCCGGGGCGCAACCGAGCTCCTGTAGGCCCTCGCGAGCGAGGGGCAGCAGCTCGTCCCGAAAGAGCTTGGCCAAGGGGCGGATGCGACCGTCCAGCCAGCAAATATTGGCCTCCAGGTCGTGCTTGGCGGCGCGGTAGAAGTTCTCCCGGGCGCTGGGGAACTCCAACCGCTGTTCCGGCGGCTCTGCCCTTTCCCCAAGCATCCGGACCAATCCGAAAAACACGGCGGCATTGGCCATGGTAT
>JAHEOG010000046.1 GCA_018609925.1 Gammaproteobacteria bacterium | reverse complement strand
CGTCCCGGAGGCTGCCGTCGGCGGCCCGGGCCAGCAGCTCCAGGGCGCCGTCCTCGGCAGGGATCCCCTCTTCCCCGGCGATGGCGCGGAGGCGCTCGGCGATGCCCTCGGGTGGGATGCGGCGGAGGTCGAACTGGAGGCAGCGGGAGAGGATGGTAACCGGGATCTTGGCCGGCTCGGTGGTGGCCAGGACGAACTTAACGTGGCTCGGGGGCTCCTCCAGGGTCTTGAGCAAAGCGTTGAAGCTGTGGCTGGAGAGCATGTGCACCTCGTCCACGAGGTACACCTTGAACCGGCCCATGGTCGGCAGGTACTGGACGTTGTCCAGGAGCTCCCGGGTGTCGTCCACCCGGGTCCGAGAGGCGGCGTCCACCTCGATCAGGTCGATGAAGCGGCCTTCCTCGATGGCCTGGCAATTGCCGCACTCCCCGCAGGGCTCGGCGGTGATCCCGGTCCCGCAGTTGAGGCCCTTGGCCAGCAGGCGCCCCAGGGTGGTCTTGCCCACCCCGCGGGAGCCGGAGAGCAGGAAGGCATGGCCCACCCGCCCGCTGGTCAGGGCGTGACTCAGAGAGCGCACAACGTGACCCTGCCCCACCAGCTCATTGAAGCGCTGGGGGCGCCACTTGCGGGCCAGGACGAGATAGCTCATAGGCCGGCCGGGTGGGAAGAGGCCGGTCCGCGCCCGGCCATCCCGGTGGAGCTGGAGGCGGCTCCGGCAAGCCGCACCACGGCACACGGGCTCACTGCTACCGCTGCTCCCTTCCGGGCCTGACGGGGTTCACAGCTTACCGTTTCGTGGGGGCCTGCCTTCAACGCCGCCGTTGATCGGTCGGGCCGCGGCGGGACCCAGCTGTTGGGTGGGATCGGTCGGGCCAAGCTGGCGGAGAGGGAGGGATTCGAACCCTCGGTGCCCGTGGAGGGCACACACGCTTTCCAGGCGTGCGCCTTCGACCGCTCGGCCACCTCTCCTCGCAAAGGGGTAAATTCTACGGTTCCACCCCTGCATTGACAATGAGACCCCCAGAGCCATCCGGCTCCTCGGACTCGAGTAGGCGTTGGGCTCCGGTGCCCGAACCGGGTATGGTCGTCCGGGTAGACTTTGGGGAGGGGCTCATGATCGGTCGCGCAACCTTCTTACTGCTGATGGCCCTAGCTGGACTTGCGGGAGTCCTCCAGGCCCAGGAGCCGGAGCTCGCGGGGGAAACCGGGGCGGACAGCCCCGGAGTGATCGTGGCCGATTTGAAAGGGGTCATCGGCCCGGCCCAGGCGGATTGGACCGACCAGGTGCTGGCGCGAGCCGAGGAGCGCGGCGCGGCCGCGGTGCTACTGCGCATCGACACCCCCGGCGGCCTGTCCAACTCCATGCGCACCATCATCCAGTCCATCCTGCGCTCGCCCGTGCCGGTGATCGGCTGGGTCGGGCCCAGCGGGAGCCGCGCGGCCAGCGCCGGCACCTACATCCTCTACGCCACCCACGTCGCGACCATGGCCCCGGGCACCAACCTGGGGGCCGCCACCCCTGTCCAAATGGGCGGAGGCGGCCTGCCCGGCTCCGGGGATGGCGACAAGGACAATGCCGATGGGGGCAGGGACGGTGGCGACGATTCCTCCCAGGAGGAGTCCGGCGAGGAGCCCCCCAAGGACTCCTCCGAAGGGGACACAGGTCCCTCGGCCAAGGAGCGCAAGGTGGTCGAGGACGCCGTGGCCTATATCCGCAGCCTGGCCGAGCTCCGCGGGCGCAACGCCGACTGGGCGGAAAAGGCCGTGCGCGAGGCGGCGTCCCTATCCTCCAAGGAGGCGGCCAGCGAGGGGGTGATCGATTTCCTGGCGCCGTCGGTGGCCGAGGTTTTGGCCGGCACCGACGGGCGAACCATCCAGCTCCCCTCGGGAGAGACTGAGCTCAACCTGTCCCGGGCGACCACCCAGGAGATGGAGCCGGGCTGGCGGATCCGCCTCCTCCAGGCCCTGGCCAACCCCAATCTGGCCTACATCATCATGCTGATAGGGATCTACGGCCTGATCTTCGAGCTAGCCAACCCCGGCGCCCTTGTCCCTGGCGTCATTGGCGGGATCAGCCTCCTTCTGGCCCTATACGCCTTCCAGACACTACCGGTGAGCTACGCCGGTCTGGGGCTCATCGGGCTCGGCATCCTCCTCTTCATCGGGGAGGCCCTGGTCCCCAGCTTCGGCGCACTGGGCGTAGGGGGACTCATCGCCTTTGTCTTGGGCTCCATCCTGCTGATGGATACCGACGTCCCGGCCCTGGAGATCGCCTGGCCGGTGATCGTCACCGCCAGCGTGGTCACGGGGGTGTTCATCATGGCCATTGCCGCCATGGCGGCGAAGGGCCACCACCGCCAGCCCGTTTCCGGCACGGGCCACCTTGTGGGCAAGACCGCTCTGGCGGTAAGCCCCCTGGAGCCCGAGGGCCGGGTCCGGTTCGAGGGGGAGCTGTGGCGCGCCCGATCCCAGCAATCGGTCGCAGAGGGGGAGAAGGTACGTATCGAGGGCCTGGAGGGGCTGACCCTGGAGGTCCGTCCGCTCGAAGAGCCGGCTCAAAACGAGGAGTGAGCCATGGAAGCCTTGCTGACCAACCCGCTGATTCTGATCGTTATCATAGTCGTCCTGTTCCTGATGTCCGCCCTGCGGATCTATCGGGAATACGAGCGGGCAACCGTCTTCCTCCTGGGCCGGTTCTGGAAGGTCAAGGGACCGGGACTGATCATCGTCATCCCGGTGATCCAGCAGGCCGTACGCGTGGACCTGCGGACGGTGGTCCTGGACATCCCGGCCCAGGAGATCATCACCCGGGACAATGTCTCCGCATCGGTCAGCGCAGTGCTCTATTACCGCGTCATGGATGCTGAGCGGGCGGTAATCCAGGTGGAGGACTACCACGCCGCCACCACCGAGCTGGCCCAAACCACCCTGCGCTCGGTGCTGGGCAAGCACGACCTGGACGATTTGCTGGCACAGCGAGACAAATTGAACGCCGACATCCAGGAGATCCTGGACGCCGCCACCGAGGCCTGGGGGATCAAGGTCACCAACGTGGAGATCAAGCACGTGGAGATCGCCGAGTCCATGGTGCGGGCCATCGCCAAGCAGGCGGAGGCGGAGCGCGAGCGCCGGGCCAAGGTGATCCACGCCGAGGGCGAGCTCCAGGCGGCGGAGAAGCTGGTTCAGACCGCCGCCCAGATGGAGGAGCATCCGGGCGCTCTGCAGCTACGCTACCTGCAGACGCTGACCGAGGTGGCGACGGAGAACAACTCCACCACCCTGTTCCCGATCCCCATCGACCTGGTCAAGCCTTTCTACGACCTGATGGGGAAGCCGCCTCCCCAGGAGGAGGGCTAGCTACTCGCACCGGAGCTGCAGACCGTCGAAACTGGCCTCGGTCCCGGGGAAGACCTCTCGCGCCTCGGCGAGATGGCGGTCGGTGTCGCGGTAGCGCTGGGAGAAATGCCAGAGCACAAGCCGGCCCACCCCGGCCTCGGCTGCCGTCCTACCGGCCTGGCGGGCGGTGCTGTGACCGGTCTCGGCCGCTCGATCGGTATGCTCGTCGGTGAAGGTGGCATCATGGATCAGCAGATCCGCCACCTCGGCCAGCCGGGAAAGGGAGGCGCAGGGCCGAGTGTCGGAGGAGAAGACCAGCGAGGGCCCGGCACGGCCCGGCCCCACCACCTCCTCCGAACGAACCGTGCGACCCCCCGTGCCGGAGACCGCATGCCCCGCCTTGAGCCGCCCCATGGCCGGCCCATCGGGCACCCCGAGGGCCCGCGCCCGCTGTGCGTCCAGCCTCCCGGGACGATCCGGTTCCTGCAGGCGATAACCGAGGACGGGGGCGGTGTGGTCCATCCAGGCGCAGGTTGCATTGAGCCCGGAAAGGGCGACCTCGCTGGCAGGGCCCAGTTCCTGGGCGGCGATCCGGAATCGGGGGGCGAAGGGGGTGATGGACCGGCAGCGCTCGAGGAAATCGTGAACCCCGGGCGGACCCAAGACGGTGAGCTTGTCCTCCCGGCCCAGCAGGTGCAGCGTCTGCAACAGCCCCGGCAGGCCCAGGCAATGGTCGGCATGGAAGT
>JAHEOG010000045.1 GCA_018609925.1 Gammaproteobacteria bacterium | reverse complement strand
GCACCGCACGCACCTCGAATGTCCGCTCGCGGCCGTGGGGGTCGATGAGCCGGCGCCAGTGGATCCGCTCACCCCCGCTTGCCAGGACCTCAGCCAACGGGCTCTCCCCGCCGCCCCCCGCCCCTTGCCCGTCCCGCTGCCCCGGGAGGTCCTCCCAACTGGAGCGGCCAATGTCGATCCCTCCGAAAAGGGCGCTGGCCGCCGGATTGGCATAGGCGATGGTGAAGTCCTCGGAGCCGATAAGGAGGAAGGGGCTCGCTAGCGACTCGAGAGCCCGAGAAAGCAAGTGGGCCCCCGGCGGCTCGGTGGGCGATTGGGCAGTGGAATCGGTGGCCATTGGGCGGATCTCGAGTGGACTAAGGGCCGGGGGCTCGAATGGGAGGCTCCACCTTGTCCCCATTCCCACCTTAATGGCATCCGGGACTACACCGGATCAACCCCCGGAATCGTCAGGGCTCCGTGCCGGACGGTTCAGCCGGATCCGAAGGGGCGCCGATCGGGTGCGGTCCGATCCAAGCCAAGGCCCCGCAATCCGCAGTTCAATGGCGCCGGTCAAGGGGCCGGCGACTGGACCGCCGTGTGATAGGCCAGCAGCTGCAACGGCAGGGTGTAGACCACCGGGGCCAGCAGTCCACGCGGGTCGGGGAGCTCCAAGACCGGGTTGGGTATTCCCCCCTTGGGATTGGGTAGCCGCCCCGAGCCGGGCCAGGGCAACCGTACCGGTTATCCCGGAATAACCATTTATTATTTTACACTGGCATAAGAGGTCCCTACCCTTCACGGCCGGCTGTGCCTTCCCCCCGAAGCGAAAGGCGCCTTATGGAGCTGCTCCTTCTCGGTGTCGGCCTGGCCATCGCGCTGTTCACCGGGATCAATAACGGCGGGTGCAACATCGGGGGGGCGTTCGGCCCAGCAGTGGGCAGCGGCACCCTCCCCTACGCCGGCGCCGGCGTCCTCATGGCGGGCTCGGTCATTTTGGGCGGCCTGCTCCTGGGTCCCTTCGTCGTGGACACCTTGGGTCACCGCCTGGTGGACATCGACCACATGACCCTGGGCACCGGCACGGCCATTCTCCTCTTCACCGGCATCGGCATCCTCTTCGGCAATCTTCGGGGCGTATCGGTCAGCACAAGCGAGACGGCGGTGGGCGCCATTGCCGGTCTGGGTCTAGCGGTGGAAGCCCTCCATTGGGAGACCCTTGGGGTCATCATTAGCTGGTGGCTGATCTCCCCGTTGATCGCCCTGCTGGTCTCGGCGGCGATCGGCCGCTATTGGTACTGGGCCATCCGGGGACGGCTCCAGCTCCACGCCACCGCCCCCAAGCGGGGGATCGCCAAGGTCCTGATCGTGGTCGTGGCCTGCTACATGGGCTTCGCCGCGGGGGCCTCCAACGTGGCCAACGCAGTGGCGCCTCTGGTCGGCTCAGAGCACCTGACCATGACCGCGGGCGTGCTATTGGGGGGGCTCGCCATGGGAATCGGGGGGTTCGTCTTCGGACGGCGGACCATGCGCACCGTCGGCGAGGAGATCACCGATCTGTCGCTGGAGGGGGCGCTGATCACCATGACCATCGCTTCCACCATGATCACCCTGCTGAGCTACGCGGGGATCCCGGTGAGCCTCGCAGTCACGGCGACCAGCTGCGTCATCGGGCTGGGATGGGGGAGGGCCCAGGGCAACGGCAAGAACAACCACAACAACGGAGCCAACGCCCGGTTCAGCCGGCGGGCCACGGTCCGGATCATCCTGACCTGGACCGGCTCACCCATTATCGCCTTTGTCCCGGCCTACCTGTTCTTCCGGGCAGGGGTGCTCCTAGGCCTGCTCTAGAGCGGGGAACGACGGCTCCATCCGGAGCTAGGCGGACCGAATCACTCCCCCCCGGTATCGCAAACCACCGATCGCGTCACGAAGCGGACCCCTTCCGGGGCCTCCAGGGAAAACCCGGATCCCCGGCCCTCCACCAGATCGATGATGAGATCGGTGTGCTGCCAGGCCCGCCATTGGCGTTCGCCGATGTAGACGGGACAGCCCCCGACATCCCCGATGTGGACATCGCTGGCCCCGACCCGGAATTCCCCGAGGGGGTAGCACATGGGGGAGCTGCCGTCGCAACAGCCCCCCGACTGGTGGAACATCAGATCGCCGTGTATGGCCCGCAGGCGCCGGACCATGGCAGCGGCCTCGTCCGTAATGGAGACACGCTGCCCCGCCCGGCTGAATTCCTCGGCCGCGTTGCCCACCACTAGAACAGCCCCATGGGATTGGGGTCGTAGCTCACCAGCAGGTTCTTGGTCTGCTGGTAGTGATCCAGCATCATCCGATGGTTCTCCCGGCCGATGCCGCTCATCTTGTAGCCACCGAAGGCGGCGTGGGCCGGATACAGGTGGAAGCAATTGGTCCAGACCCGGCCGGCTTGGATGCCGCGGCCCAGCCGGTAGGCCGAGTTGATGTTGCGGGTCCAGACCCCCGAGCCGAGCCCGTAAAGGGTGTCGTTGGCAATGGCCAGGGCCTCTTCCTCGTCCTTAAAGGAGGTCACCGACAGCACCGGACCGAAGATCTCCTCCTGGAAGATCCGCATGCTGTTATGGCCCTCGAACACCGTGGGCTGGATGTAGTAGCCGTCGGAGAGCTTGCCCCCCGGATCGGCCTTGTCGCCGCCGGCGAGGACTTTGGCCCCCTCCTGCGTGCCGATGTCCAGGTAGGACAGGATCTTCTCGTACTGGTCATTGGAGACCTGGGCACCCACCTGGGTTTCCATCTCCAGGGGGTTGCCCACCTTCAGATTGCGCACCCGCTCGACCGCTCGCTCCATGAACCGGTCGTAGATGTCCTCGTGGACCAGGGCCCGGGAGGGGCAGGTGCAGACCTCCCCCTGGTTCAAGGCGAACATGGCGAACCCTTCCACGGCCTTATCCAGGAAGGCGTCGTCCTCCGCCATGACATCCGAAAGGAAGATGTTGGGGGACTTGCCACCCAGCTCCAGGGTCACCGGGATGATGTTCTCCGAGGCGTACTGCATGATCAGCCGCCCGGTGGTGGTCTCACCGGTGAAAGCGATCTTGGCAATGCGGTCGCTGGTCGCCAGGGCCTTGCCGGCCTCGGCGCCGAACCCGTTGATCACGTTCACCACTCCCTCGGGCAGCAGATCGCCGATCAGGTCCATCAGGACCATGATACCCATCGGGGTCTGCTCCGCCGGCTTCAGCACCACGCAGTTGCCGGCCGCAAGGGCGGGGGCGAGCTTCCAGGTGGCCATAAGGAGCGGGAAGTTCCAGGGGATGATCTGGCCCACCACCCCCAGGGGCTCCTTGAAATGGTAGGCCACAGTATCCTTGTCGATCTCGCCGATACTGCCCTCCTCGCCCCGGATCACCCCGGCGAAGTAGCGGAAGTGATCGATTGCCAGGGGGATATCGGCGGCCTTGAGCTCGCGGATGGGCTTGCCGTTGTCCAGGCACTCCACCGTGGCGAGCATGTCCAGGTTTTCCTCAATGCGATCCGCCACCTTGTTGAGGATCACCGCCCGCTCGGACGCGGAGGTATGGCACCAGTGCCCGGTGGCCGCATGGGCCGCGTCCAGCGCCCGCTCCACATCCTCGGCCGTGGAGCGGGTAACCTCACAGATGGTCTGGCCGTTGACGGGAGAGGGATTGTTGAAATACATCCCCTGTTCCGGGGCCACCCACGCTCCCCCGATGAAGTTGTCGTAGCGGGAGCGGAAGGTGAGCTGGTCTTCGATCTGGTCCAAGGGCTCATGAAGCATGGCAGACCCCCTCCTGAAAGCGGGCAGATGGGATGCGGGAAGGGCCGGAGCCGCCCCCGGCCGGAAGAAATGTCGAGACTCTTGACATTAGGTCAGACCCCCCGCTAGGTCAAGTAGCTCTGTTGACCGCGAAAGGGCCCCATGGACCGGGATTTTTGGCTGCAGCGCTGGCACAGCGGACGACTGGGCTGGCACCTGGAAGAGGTGAACCCTCACCTCCTCCAGCTTTGGCCCGGAGTCGGCGTTCCCCCACCGGGCCGCGTCTTCGTGCCCCTTTGCGGCAAGACGCGGGACCTGGCCTGGCTAGCCGGCCGGGGACACGCGGTGGTGGGGGTGGAAATCAGCGAGCAGGGGGTCCGGGAGCTTTTCGCCGAGCACGGTTGGGACCCCCAAGTAACCGACCTCGGCGCCTTCCGACGGTACCAAGCGGGCTCGGTAACGGTGCTCTGCGGGGATTTCTTCGATCTCACCGAGGAGGTCCTCGGCCCGGTGGCCGCCGTATTCGACCGCGCCGCCCTGATTGCCCTGCCCCGGGTTATGCGACAACGTTACGCGGCCCACCTGAAACGACTCCTGCCCAACAGGCCACCCATCCTCATGATCACCCTGGAATACCCCTCCGGCCAGATGGAGGGTCCGCCCTTCGCCGTCCCCGAGCAGGAGATCGCCACGCTGTTCGGGTCCCACTGGCGTATCCGTCGGCTCCGCGACAACGACGTGCTGGACGCAAATCCCCGGTTCCGGGAGAAGGGCCTCACCGCCTTGCGCGAGAAGGCCCTCCTGCTCACCGCGGACTAGACCCGCCAACCGTCGGCCGAGGGGCCAATTGACAGGCCGAACAGGGCAGGGGGACCCTTCCTTGCCAATACGATCACCCACCAGCCGCCCCGGCCATCCGGGGCGCCCCACTCCGGAGCGAGACCGCGAGCTGGAGATTGCCGTGATCGGAACCGGGCTGATGGGAGAGCCCCTGGCCCATCGGCTCCTGGGAGCCGGCCACCGATTGACCGTGTGGAATCGAAGCCCCGGCAAGACGGAAGAGCTCACCACCCAGGGCGCCAACGTGGCGGCCACGCCGGAGGAGGCCATTGGGGAATGCCCATGGGTGCTCACCATGGTGGCCAACGCCGACGCCCTGAGCGAGGTGCTCTTGAACAACCGCTCCCGGGCGACCCTGGCCGGGCGCAAGGTCGTCAATATGGCCACCATCGGACCGCACGAGGCGCGCCAGCTGGGGGACCAGGTGAACCAGGCCGGCGGCGAGCTCATGGAATGTCCCGTACTGGGCTCCGTACCCGAGGCCCGGTCGGGCGAGCTAATCCTCATGTTCGGGGGAACGCCGGAGCAGCTCGCCGAGGCTCGGCCCCTGCTGGAGGCCTTCGGCGAGACCCTGCGCCACGTCGGCCTCTTGGGCCAGGCCACCGCCCTGAAGCTCACCCTGAACCAGCTCATCGCCGGGCTCACCACCAGCTTCGCCGTCAGCTTGGGCCTGGCTGAGCGGGAGGGTCTGGACGTCGATCAGTTCATGGAGGTGTTGCGTGGAAGCGCCCTCTACGCCCCCACCTTCGACAAGAAGCTGGACCGGATGCGAGGCCGGCACTACACCAACCCCAACTTCCCGCTCGCCCACCTGCTCAAGGACGTCGGCCTCCTCGAGGACGCGGCACGACGCGACGGGCTGGACACCCGGCTCCTGACAACCCTGGCAAGGGTTCTGGAGGAGGGGGAGGACCAGGGCCTCGGCGAGGCCGACTATTCCGCCCTGTACGACGTCATCCATCCCGCGCCCTCATGACCGGACCGGCCTTCCCGGACCCCCAAGCGGCCACGGATCCTTCCCAACGGTTCGGCTATCCCGGGAGCGTGCCCGATCCGGGCGTGCTCGACGCCTTCCGCCGGTACCTGGCGGCCAACGTCAACCTGTACGGCATGCATATCCGCGAGGGGACGGCCGAACCCCTCTCTGCCACGGCCCGGGAACGGGCCGCCGTGACCGGGGCCGCTCGGCTATCCGGTCTGCCGTCCGAAACCCTGGGCTACCTCTGCACCGGCGCCAGCGAGGCGGCCCTCTTCGCTGTCTGGGCAGCCCGGGAGAGCGGCATCCACAGCGCCCTCGCTTCCGAGCGCTGTCACAGCGCCACCCGCAAGGCCCTAACCCTGGGCGGGCTTTGGCCCGGCACCACCCTCGCCCGGGCCCCGCTGGACGAGCCCCGGGTCGAGGAGGCGCTGGCCGGGATCCCGGATGACGAGCCCCTCCTAGCGACCCTCACCTGGATCCATCCCATCCACGTGGAAACCGACGCCCTGGAAGAGGTGGTGCCCCGCCTCCGGCAGCGAAAGGGGCCCACCCTGATCTTCGTCGATGGGGCGGTGGGCGGAATCTTGGGACCGACGGTCCGGGGGGAAACCCTGGAGGCCCTGTCGGTGGATGTCCTGGGCCTGGACTTCCACAAGGTCGGCCAGGCCCCTGTGGGGACGGGAGCCGTGCTGTATCGTCCGGAGCTCCACGAGCAGGTCCGGACCCCCGAGCCCTATCTCCCTTACGGGGAGGACACCACGGTGACCGGTAGCCGCAATGGCGCCTTCGCCGCCGCCGCGGCGGCCAGCCTGGACCTGGCGGCCGACGGTACTTTGGCCGCCCGCTATCAGGCCCTGCATCCCCGGGCGGGGACGATCCGGGAGCGACTGGGCACGCGCCTGGTTACGGAGCTGTTCCCTTACTTCCTGCTGGACATCGGGCCCTGGCCGCCGGGCGCTGGCGTGATGGCCGAGCTGGCCGCTTTCGATGTCCATCCCGTGGAGCGCGAGGGGCGGGCCCTTGTCCGGATCTGCCTGGCTCCGGGTCAGGACGGGGCGGCCTTCGCCAGCCTCGTCGAGCTCCTGGCCAGCCTCTGAGGATCTGCCTGTGGGCCAACTGCTGCACATCGCCGCCTCACCGCGGGGGAAGGACTCCTATTCCCGGGCGCTGGCGGAGGAGGTCACCGAGGCCTTCGCTCGGGCACGCCCCGAAGCGGGCGTGGCCACCTTGGATCTGACGGAGCGGCCCCTACCTCCTTTGGACGCGACCTTCGTCGCCGCCAAGGACCGGTGGCTGGCGGGGCAACCCATGGACGGCCCGCAGGCCTCGGTCTGGGCGGCTATCGAAGACCTGGTATGCCCGTTCCGGGAAGCCGATGCCTGGCTTTTCTCGGTGCCCATGTGGGGATTGGGGTTGCCCTATCCCTTGAAGCACTGCCTGGACGCCCTGATCCAGCCCGGATTGACGTTCCGCCACGACCCCGAAGGGGCCCACCAGGGGTTGTTAGGGGATCGCCCAGCCGCCGCCATCCTAGCCCGCGGCGATCGATACGGCCCCGGATCCGGGCGGGAAGGGCTCGATTTCCAGAGCCCCCACCTGGAAGCCCTGGTACGGCTGGTCGGCATCGAGGCCCTGGCGACGGTGGTCATGGAGCCCACGGAGGGCGAGCCGGCAAGGGTCGCCGGGGCCTGGCAGCGTGCCCGGCAGCAGGCCCGCTACCTGGGGCCCCTTCTGGCCGGGAAGTAGCCCCCGAAAGGCCATCCCACCGAATCCGCATCCCGGCCCTACACGTACCGGTTGTGGCACGATTGGGGGGCTGCCCGCTCCCGATGAATTCAACCCGTTTACGGAGGAACCGACTATGGGCTGCTACAATTCCGCCGTTGTCCCCGCCCGCGCCGACCGCGTCTGGGAAGCCCTGCGGGACTTTCACAACATGTCCTGGGCCCCCGAGGTCATGGAGAGCTGCGAGCCGGGCAATAACCTCCCCGGGACCCAGATCGGGGCCAAGCGGATCCTGAATGGCGCCTTCCACGAGACCCTACTCGCTTTGGATGACCAGGATCGGGTGGTGCGCTACAGCATCGATGACGGCCCCGATGCCGTGTCCAAGGACAACGTCAGCGGCTACGTAGGTGAGGTCCAAGTCTTCCCCATCACCGACACCGGTGAGACCTTTGTTCTCTGGAGCTCGAGCTGGGAATCCAGCGGCGGCGGCGTCGCCGAGTTCTGCGACCCCATCTACCAAGCCCTGCTGGGTCAGCTGAAGAAGCACTTCTCCTGATCCCCTGACCGGGATCCGAGGGGAAAGCGCCCTCCGGG
>JAHEOG010000044.1 GCA_018609925.1 Gammaproteobacteria bacterium | reverse complement strand
GAGACCCCGGGGCAGCCGGACAAGGCCCCCATGCACATCCCGGTCAAGGTGGGCCTGCTGGACGGGCAGGGACGCGACCTGCCCCTGACCCTGGCCGGGGAGCAGACGTGGCAAGGCGGGGCGAGCCGGGTCCTGGAGCTGCGGGACTGGCAGGAGACGTTCGCCTTTACCGGGCTGAGCGAGGAGCCGGTGCCGTCCCTTCTGCGCGAGTTCTCGGCCCCGGCACGGGTCTTCTTCGACCACAGCGACGCCGATCTGGCCTTCCTTTTGGCGCGGGATAGCGACCTTTTCAACCGCTGGGAGGCCGGTCAGGAGCTTGCCCACCGGGCCCTTTCCCGAAGCGTCGAGGCCCGCCGGCAGGGCCAGCCACTGACCCTGGAGCCCGGCCTGGTTGAGGCCTTCCGGACCCTGCTCCGCTCCACCGCCGAGGATCGGGCCCTGGTGGCGGAGGCCCTGACCTTGCCCGACGAGACCTACCTGGCCGATCGCATGGAGCCCCCGGTGGATCCCTCCGCCATCCACGAGGCGCGGGCCTTCGCCCGGCGACGCCTGGGGGAGCTCCTAAGCGACGACCTCGACGAGGTCTACCGAGCCAATACGGAGTCCGAGCCCTTTCGCGTGACCCCCGAGGCCACCGCCCGGCGCCGGTTGAAGAATGCCGGCCTCGCCTACCGGGTAGCCGCCGGCGACGAGGAAGCCCGGTCCCTGGCGCAGCACCAATTCGACACCGCCACCAACATGACCGACCGCCTGGGGGCCCTGCGCCCGGTCGTGGCGGAGGCCCACCCCGAGGCCGACGAGCTGCTGGAGGCCTTCTACGCCCAATGGCTGGATGAGCCCGAGGTGGTGGACAAGTGGCTCGCCATTCAGGCTAGCTCCCCGGCCTACGGGACCCTGGAGCGGATCCGCTCCCTGATGGAGCATCCGGCCTTCAACCTGCGCAATCCCAACAAGGTGCGATCCCTGCTCGGGGCCTTCGCTCGTGGCAATCCCTACCGCTTCCACGACCCCTCTGGGGCCGCCTACGCCTTCGTGGCCGATCAGGTGCTGGCCCTGGACCGTCTCAACCCCCAGATGGCCGCTGCCCTGACGCGCTCGTTCAGCCGCTTCGCTCGCTACGCCGAGCCCCGCCGGTCCCGCATGCGGGAGCAGCTGGAGCGCATCCGAAGCCAGGAAGGCCTGTCCCGGGATACCTACGAGATCGCGGCCAAGAGCCTGGGGGAGGTCTAGATCTCTACGAGGAAGGGGCTGATCCCCAGCGCCCGGAAGGGCTGGCGGGCCCGGTTCCCGGCCGCGCGCGGGACCACCACGTAGAGCTTGGCTCCGGTGCGGGCCGAATAGGTCGCCAGGGCCGGCCAGCGCTGTACAGGGTCCTTGCCAGCCAGCTCCTCGGACCCCGCCACCGCAAAGAGGTGGAACAGGTTGTCCTGCCCGGTGGCGTCGGGGCGCACCCCGTTGATCAGGTCCGGGCGGGGGTAGCCTTCCGTGTCCGCCTGGATGGCCCGCAGGCCATCGCGATGGAGCCCGCGGACCAAGGCCCGGATCATGGCGCTGCGCTGGTCGCTGGGGGCGGTCATGGCCAGCCTCCGTAATCCGACCCCCAACTTTCCCTCCGAGGGGGTTAGGACTGCCTCCGGAGCCATGCCTCTGTCCCGAGGCACGACGCCCTGAGAACCGGGGTGGGGATCTCCGCTCCGGGTCATTGGCTCGGCAGTCGCAGGTGCGCCGGCAGGCGCTCGAGATCCTCGGGTCGGTCCAGGTCCCAGGCCACTGGGAGCTCCGCCCAGTCCAGGCCGTGCTCGCGGCAGCGCTGCCGGGTTGCCGTCATGACCTCTGCCGTGCCCCAGGGAATACCCCGGAACAGCTCTGGGCGCGGCCGCGATACGGCCACGAGGCCGTAGCCGCCGTCGGCTGCCGGCTGGAAGACGGCCTCGCGACCCTGCCCAAGGGCCTCGAGGGCCCGTTGGATGTCCTCCGTGCCCTGGTTGGGGAGATCGGTGCCCACCGCCACCGCGGCCTGAGCCCCGTCGAGGGCCTGGCTCAGACCCCGGTGCAGGCGCTCCCCCAGGGTGCTCCCCTCCTGGTGGCGCAAAGGTACCCGGTAGCGCCGGGACAGGGCCCGGAAGAGGGGGTGGTCGGCCGAGGGGGCCGTGTACAGGCGCACGGGGCAGAGGGGCGGCGCCGCCAGGCGCCGTAGGGTGTCCGCAGTAAGGCGCATGTGCAGGGTACGCGCTTGCTCCGGATGCAGAGGCGGACAGAGGCGGCGCATGACCCTGCCCGGCAAGGGGCTCTTGGCGAACACCAGCAGCCGGGCCCATGGGAAAGGAGGGGGCAATGATCGTGCTCGGGGAAGGAGGAAGGGGAACCGGAGGGGGCTTCAGACCCCCAATGGATCCGTCTCGAACTGGGCCTCCGCGGTCTCCCGGTCGATGGCGATGCGGAGGAAGCCGTCGGCGGGCTCCACATGTTGGTGGTCGGCGCAGTACGAGGGAACGGTGGGATCGAAGGAGACGAACGCCGTGATCCGCAGGCTGGCCTCCTCCATCTCGGCGCGATGCACCGAGACCCGTAGGTCCTCCTCGAAGTCGGGCCAGGCGCCGCTGCGGCAGAAGTCCTCCAGGGGCACCCGCCAGTGCTGCTGGCGCAGCTCCCCCTGAAGCGTGGCTTCGAATTCGCCCTGCCCGAAGCTCTGGAGGGTCTCCGGCAAACGGACTGCCTCGCTCAATCTCCGTCCTCCCGTCCGCTGGCTCCATTGGATTATGGCGCTCGCCCGGCGACGACGCCAAGGGCCCCTTAGCGGTAGAGGCGGGCCAGAGCTTCCGGCGGCGCGCCGCAGAAGTAGGCCAGCCGCAGGCCCCACATGCGGGCAATGGTGAGGACGACCCCGTCTTCCTCCCAGCGTCGGCTGGAGGTGAGCGCGGGCTGGGCCAGGCATAGGGGCCGCCCTGCCGCCCGCTTCAGGGTGGCGGACAGGGCGATGTCCTCCATCAGCGGGATGTCCGGGAACCCCCCTCCGGCCTCGAAGAGGGCACGCTCAACGAAGATCGCCTGGTCCCCGGTGGCGATGCCCGTCCACCGTGAGCGGCGGTTCATGGCCGCCTGGACGAGACGCAGCAGGGGGTAGCGCTTGGCGCCGGAGAGGCGCACGTCGAACCGTCCCCAGCGTCGCCCGGTTCGATCCAGGCCGGCGACGAGCTCGTGGTCCCCATCCCGGGGCAGCTCGGTATCGGCGTGCAGGAAGAGCAGGATCCGGCCCCGGGCCTGGGCTGCCCCCTCATTCATCTGCCGGGCCCGGCCGGCGGCGGACGGCAGCACCCGGTCAGCCCAAGGCGCGGCGACCTCCCCGGTGGCGTCGGCGCTGCCGCCGTCCACCACCAGGACCTCAGTGCCCCGCTCCCGCCAGGGCTGCAAAGGGGCCAGGGCGGCGGTGATCCCCGCCGCCTCATTGCGGGCGGGAACGATCACCGACAGCCGGGGATCAGCTGAGGGCGCCGCCACAACTACTGCCCTGACCGGCCGTGCAGCCGTAGCAGTGCTCGCGCACGGCGATGGGGTTGCCCCCCAGGTCCCGGTCGATGAGGTCGCGGATGTGGGGCCGGCCGCCGTCCCCCGGCAGGGGCAGGTCCAGCATCTGATTGAAATCGCAATCGTAGACGTAGCCCTGCCAGTCCACCGACAGGAGATCCCGGCACATGACCCCTTCGAGGTTCTCCTCCTTGTGCGCCCCTCGCAGCAGATCCAGGTACTCCGCCAAGCGGCCCTGGGAGATGAGCAGGGACCCGAAGCGCTGGATGGGCATGTTGGCGAGGGTGAACAGGCGGTCGAAGGCGATGCCGTATTCCCGCGTCAGGTGCTGCCGATAGCTCGCTTCCAGCTCTTCCTGGTCCGGCGGCAGGCTAGGGCCCAGGGGGTTGTAGACCAGGTTCAGGACCAGGCCGGTGCCCTGGCCGTAGCCGAGTCCGTTGAGGCGCTGCAGGGCTCGGATGCTGGTGTCGAAGACGCCCTTCCCGCGCTGGCTGTCGACGTTGCTTTCCTGGTAGCAGGGGAGGCTGGCCACCACCTCCGCGCCGTGCTCGGCCAGGAACGCGGCCAGATCCTCCTGGCCTGAGCTCTCCAGTACGGTGAGGTTGCTCCGGTCGATGACGTGGAGACCGCGCTCCCGGACGGCGGCCACCAGGTCCCGGAAGTGGGGGTTGAGCTCCGGTGCCCCCCCGGTCAGGTCCAGGGTGGTCACCCCCCCGGCATCGATGAAGGCCAGCAGATCGTCGATGGTGGCCCGGTCCATCACCTCCGTGCGGTTGGGTCCGGCCCCCACGTGGCAGTGGACGCAGGACAGGTCGCACAGGTAGCCGAGGTTCACCTGCAGGACCGAGGCCCCCCGGCGCTGCAGGGCCGGGAAATCGGTGTTCTCCAGATAGGGCAGCGTGGCGTGCACGTCAGGACTCCTGCATTGGGCACGGCGCTGTTCCGGATCGTCCGCCCGGGGTTCGGCGGTCTTCCCCCGGAGTACGCCTGTCAGGAAGCAATGGGGTCAGGGCAGGAGGCGGTTGATCCAGCCTACCAGGGTGCGCACCCGGGGCTGGAACAGGCGCTCTCCGAAATACTTCTCCACCACCCGTTTGTTGATCTCGGCCCGGGTAGGATAGGCATGGATCCCGGCGGCGATGTCCTTGGCCCGGAGTCGGCCGCGCACGGCCTGGACCAGCTCGGGGAGCAGCTCGCCGGCCCCGGAGCCCACCACCGTGGCCCCTACGATCCGCCCCCGGCGGAAAGTGAACTTGGCGAAACCGGCATCTTCCCCCTCCGCCACGGCGCGGTCCAGGTCCGCGAAATCGGCTCGGTGGGTCTCCAGCTTGCCGTGCCTCGCCTCCGCTTGATCGGGGATTAGACCCACGCGGGCAACCTCGGGATCCGTGAAGGTGACCTGGGGCAGGGCGGTGTAGTCGGCCTTGGCCGGGATCCGGAAGACCGCGTTCTGGATCACGATCCCGGCCTGGTAGTTGGCGAGGTGGGAGAGATTGTAGGGCCCGCAGACGTCGCCCACCGCGAAGATGTGGCGGGCGGAGCTGCGCTGGCGAGCGTCCACCTGGATGCCCTTGCTGCGGTCGTATTCAATTCCCGCCGCATCGGGCTTTAGGGCCTCGATTACCGGCCGGCGCCCGGTGGCCACCAGGATCCGGTCGGCCTCCAGGGTGGCGCCGTCGCTCAGGTCGAGGCGATGGCCCGCGCCCTCCCGGGCGGGGGTAACGCCGGCGACCTCTGTGCCCAGCCGGAGATCGGTGCCTTCGGAGCGAAGGGTGTTGGCAAGGACCTCGGCGGCTTCGGGGTCTTCTCCGGCGAGGAGCTGATCCCGTCGCTGCATCAGGGTGACGGTCCATCCCAACCGGGCGAAGGCCTGGCCCAACTCCACCCCGACCGGGCCGCCGCCGAGCACGGCCAGGCGCTGCGGGGCCTCGTCCACCTCGAAGACGTCCTCGTTGGTCCAGTAGCCGGCCTCGGCCAGCCCCGGTACGGGCGGGGCCACCGGCTCCGATCCGGTGGCCACGACGATACGGCGGCCCCGGAGCACCCGGTCCCCCGCTTCCACTCGGTGGGGGTCCAGGAACCGGGCGGTGGCGAAGATTACCTCCACCCCGTAGGAGCGGAAGCGAGCGGGATCGTCGTGGGCCTGAAGGCGCTGGACGGCCGTCCGCACCCGGCGCACCACCGACGGCATGGCCACGCCGGGATCCCGGGGGGTGAGCCCGAAGTCCGCGCCCCGGCGCATGAGGTGGGCCACGTGGGCGGTGCGCAGCAGGGTCTTGGAGGGAACGCAGCCGGTGTGCAGGCACTCCCCCCCCAGCTCCCCCGAGGCCTCCAGCAGGGCCACCCGAAGGCCAAGGCGCCCGGCCACGCTGGCCACCGACAGGCCTCCCGAGCCGCCGCCGATCACCACCAGATCGAAGCGCTCCTCGGTAGGGCTACTCATGGTCTTCCTCGATGGGCTGTTGGGGACCCCGCCACCAGCGGCGCACCAGGCGCGGCAGGTAGGCTGCGACGGCCAGCAGGGCCAGGGCAAGGAGCCCCTTGCGGAGGAGGTCCCCGCCGCCCATCAAGGCTTCCCGGCCGGCGAAGCCCAGGTAGGTGTAGGCTGCCGCCCCAGGGGCCATGGCCAGGAAGGTGGCCAATGCGTAGGCCACAAGCGGGATCCGGGTCAGCCCGAGGGCGTAATTGAGGAGATTGAATGGGAAGATGGGGACCAGCCGCACGAACGCCACGAAGCGCCAGCCTTCGTCCTCCACACCCCGGATAAGGGTGCCCAGACGGCGGCCGGCCCGACGCTGCACCCAGTCCCCGGCCAGGTAGCGGGCGATGAGGAACGCCGCACTGGCCCCAAGGGTGGCGCCGACCAGGTTGAACAAGGTTCCCCAGTAGGGCCCGAATAGGGCCCCACCGGCGATGGTGGCAACGCTGCCGGGCAGGAATAGGATCGCCGCCGCGATGTAGAGGGCGATAAAGGCCAATGGGGCGGCCGCGCCCCAGCCTCGGATCCAATCCCGGATCAGGCCGGGATCGAAGGCCTCCCGCTGGGTTACCGCCCAGGCAATGGCCCCCACCAGGACGAGCCCGGCGGCCAGCCGTATCCAGAGCATCTTTCGGCTGGCCCGATCCGGGGACGTAGAATCCGACGGTTGGGAATGCGTTGACATCGGTGAGGCCACTTCCGCTCCTTCCTTCGGGTCTATCCGGGACCCAGGACGAATGTCACGCCCTGGGGGGATTTTCGGCGTTCGGGGAACCGGAACGGCTCGGCCGCGCCGACGGGGCGGGAGAGGGGAAGCGCAGGGCCCCGGGGAACCGGGCCCGCCCCGTGGGCTTCCTGCCTGATTACGCCCTTATCCCCGGGTCCGGATTCGATCAAGTCCGGCTTTGAAGGAGGACCCCGCCAGCCAGGAGCGATCCGATTGGGCTACAAGCGCATCGACGAGTACGGCGTCATCGGCAATGGGGCCACCGTGGCCCTGGTGGGTCTGGACGGCTCCATCGACTGGCACTGCTCGCCGCACCTGGACAGTCCCTCGGTCTTCGCCGGCCTGCTGGATGATGCCAAGGGCGGTTATTTCGCGGTGACCCCCGAATCCCCTTGGGACTCCGCCCAGCACTACCTGCCGCGGACCAATCTCCTGCAGACCCTGTTCCGGACTCCGCACGGGGAGGCCGAGGTCGTGGACTTCATGCCTGCCGGCGGCGAGGCGATTGGGCTCCTTGGCCACCGCGATCACATCTTGCGCCGGGTCCGGGGCGTGTCCGGTGAGGTGAGGCTGAGGGTGACCTGCCGGCCCCGCCCCGACTACGCCCGCCAGCAGGAGCTTCCCCGCGAGGAGCTGGCCAACGGCTGGCGCGTCCATGACGGCGAAACCTATTTTACCTGCTCCTCCTGGGGCGCGGTGGATTGGGAGGGCGAGGCCGCCCGGCTGACGCTGGGCCGGGGGGACACCGTCTGGCTGGCCTTTAGCCGGGGTCCTGAGGGCCCCGCCCACCTGGGCGGGGAGCAGCTGCAGTCGGCGCTGGAGGCTACCGAGGCCTATTGGCGCGCCTGGTGCCGCACGGAGGAAACCAGCGAGTACCCCGGAGAGCACTTCTGGCGGGAGAACCTGGATCGCACCGCCCTGGTGCTCAAGCTCCTCCAGTTCGAGGACACCGGAGCCATCGCCGCCGCGGCGACCGCCTCCCTGCCCACGGTGCTCTACGGGGAGCGCAACTGGGACTATCGCTTCAGCTGGATCCGGGATACCGCCATGACCCTCTCCGCCCTCTTCGAGCTGGGGCACTCCGAGGAGGTACGGCGGTACCTGGATTGGCTCAAGGAGCTCTGCGCCCACGAGCCCCCGGGCCGCCTGCGCATCCTCTATCAGCTTACCCAGGCCGAGCCCCCGCCCCAGGAGATCCGCCTCGACCACCTGGAAGGATACAAGGGCAGCGCCCCGGTCCAAATCGGCCAGTACAACGTGGGCGGCACCCAGAACGACATCTACGGCGAGCTCCTGGGGACCATCTTCGCCGTCTCCCGCTACGTGGGCCAGGTGGACCTGGAGCTCTGGGAACACCTCCGGCCCATGGTGGATACGGTTTGCCAGGTCTGGCGCGAGGCCGACGACGGCATCTGGGAGATGCGCACCGGGCCCCACCACTACGTGCACTCCAAGATCATGTGCTGGGTGGCCCTGGACCGGGGCATCAAGATCGCGGAGCACTACGGCCTGCCCGGCGACCTGACCACCTGGGAGGCCGAGCGGGAGGCGGTAGGCGCCGAGATCCTGGAACGGGGCTACAGCGAGGCGCGGCAATCCTTTACCCAGCACTACGACACCGAGGAAGTGGACGCCGCCCTGCTGATGATCCCGCTGGTGGGCTTCCTTCCGGTTTCCGATCCGCGCGTGGCAAAAACCATCCGCCGGGTGGAGGAGGAGCTGCTCATCGGCGGGGCCATGCTGCGCTATCGGGTCGACGACGGGCTGCCCGGACAGGAGCACGGTTTCCTGATCTGTCTGTTCTGGTACGTGGACTGCCTCATCCTGCAGGACCGGCTCAACGAGGCGGGCGCCTACCTGCGCCGGATCGACCGCTTCTCCAACCACCTGGGGCTGTTCGGCGAGCAGTACGATCCCCGCTTCAAGGAGATCACCGGCAACTTCCCCCAGGCCTATTCCCACATCGGCTTCGCCACCGCCGCCCTCAACTACCTGGACGCCCGACGCACCCGCTCCCTTACCGAGCACGCCACCGGCTGGGGGGAGCGCCTTGCCCTGTTGGTCCGCCCCCGGCTGCTGAACCCGGAACCGCCCGAGCGCGCGGGGGAGCCCGAGGAGAGCCCCGCGGAGGAGATCAAGCGCGCCGTCAACACCCTGCGCGGGCACTTCTACGACAATCACCGGCAACGGGTGAACT
>JAHEOG010000043.1 GCA_018609925.1 Gammaproteobacteria bacterium | reverse complement strand
GGGTGGAACCCGAAATAAAGGGGTCACCTCGGCCGCCACCTGGACCATTACCGAGAGCCGGCCGTAGGTCTTGGTCCCGGGTGCGGAGGCCAGCCGGTCCACCACCTCCCGCTGCAGCATGAAGTGCATGTCCGCGATCGCCTCGCCGTGGTCGAGGAGGTGGAACAGCAGGGGGGTGGCGATGTTGTAGGGGAGGTTGCCGGCGAGGCGCAGGGGGCCTCCTCGCTCCTGAGCTAGCTCCCCGTAATCGAATCGCAGCGCGTCGGACTGATGCAGCCTAAGAGACTGGCCGGGTCCCGGCAGGGCTTGCAGCCGGTCCGCCAGGTCCCGGTCGAGCTCGATGGCGTCCATGGCACCGCAGCGCTCCAACAGAGGGGCGGTGAGGGCGCCGCGGCCGGGCCCCACCTCCACCAGTCGCTCCCCAGGACGGGGATCGATGGCGTCGGCGATGCGAGCGGCCGTGGTGCTGTCGGTCAGGAAGTTCTGGCCGAAGCGCTTGCGGGGGCGATGGCCCATGCGGCCCGTCCCTTTCGGGCTACGACAGGTTTTGCGAGGCCATTCCCGAAGCCGGCGCGGGGCCGCGGGCTGCCTCGTGGTGGGCGCGATTGGCGGCCAACCGCCGGGCCCAGAGCAGGGCCTCCCGCAGGCTGCCGGGATCGGCCCGGCCGCTGCCCGCCCGGTCGAAGGCGGTACCGTGGTCCACGGAGGTCCGGACGAATGGCAGACCCAAGGTTAGATTGACCGCGCGACCGAAGGCCTGCTGCTTGAGCGGGCCCAGGCCCTGGTCGTGGTACATGCAGACCACGGCATCGGCCCCTTCGGTCTGGTCCTTGGTGAAGGCGGTGTCCGCGGCGATGGGACCGATCAGCTCGGCGGTCTCGCCCAGCTCGCGGGCGACCTCTTCGAGGGCCGGCCGGATCACCTTTTCTTCTTCGTCGCCGAGGCGGCCTTGCTCGCCCGCGTGGGGATTGAGGCCGGTTACCAGGAGGCGGGGCCGTGCCAGGGCGAAGTCCCGGTGCAGGCCGACTACGGTGGTGCGCAGGGTTGCTTGTACCCGATCCTTGGTGACGGCGTCGGGGACCTCCCTCAAGGGCAGATGGGTGGTGACCAGGGCCACCCGCAGTCCGCCGCCGATCAGCATCATCACCTCATTGCTCGCGTCGCACAGGTGGGCCAGGTATTCGGTGTGGCCGGAAAAGGGTTGCTCGGTGCCGCGGGCGATCACTTCCTTGGCGATGGGTCCCGTTACCAGGGCGGCGCAGTGGCCCGCCTCCACTGCTGCCACCGCGGCATCCAGGCTGGCCAGGACCCCGGCGGCATTGGCGGGATCCGGGGTCCCTGGGGTCACGGTACCGGCCAGGGGGACCGGGCAGACCGCCAGCCCGGATTGGGGCAGGGGGTCCCCGGGTCGCCAGGGATGGAGGGGGATGGAGAGCCCCAATAGGCGGGCCCGCTCGACCAGCATGTCGGGGTCGGCGAAGAGCGCCAGCTCCTCGGCGCCAAGATCGTCGGCAAGCATCAGGGCCAGATCGGGCCCGATGCTGGCCGGCTCGCCCGGGGTCAGCGCGAGGGGAGCGGTCACGGCGCCTCTTCCTTTTGCGATCGCGGGTCCCGAGCCTCCAGGATCCGGATGTAGTCCTCGATCCGATCCTTGCGCAGCTGCTTGGGCGGCTCGGCCAGGACCTCGACCTCGACGTGACGGTTGGCCAGGTCGATGACCAGCTGGTCCCCCGCCCGGATGTCGTCCCCGGCCTTGGCGGTCTGGCCATTGCGGGAGATGCAGCCCGCCTCGGCCGCCTCCTTGGCCAGGGGGCGGCGCTTGATGAGCCGGGTGGTCTTCAGGAAGAGGTCCAGTCGCACTAAAGCAGCTCAAATCGCCAAGGGCGCGAAGAACGCAACTATTGGTGGTCTAACGGCCCAGAGGGCCCCCTGGCGAGCCTTGCGTCCCTGAGGGTTGCCCCGCCCCCTGGGGGGAGCCTCCGTTCTTCAGGCGGATGTCCACGAAGGCCTGGGCGCGCAGCTCGCGCAGCCACTGGTCCATGCGCTCCCGGGTCTTGCGGGTGCGCAGGGCCTGGCGCGCCTGTTTGCGCTTATTCTCAGGGTCGATCTCCTTTTCCCGCCTGTCCAGGACCTCGGCAACGTGGATGCCTAGCTGGGTTTGAACGGGGCCTCCGATCTGGCCGGGCTCCAGCGAGAACAATAGCTCCTCCAGGCCGGGGGCCAGCTCGCCCCGGCTCACCCAGCCGAGGCTGCCGCCTTCCTGTGCGGAAGATCCTTCGGAGAACTGCCGGGCGAGCCGGCGGAAATCAGCGCCGCCCTCGAGGCGCTCCTTAAGCTCCCGGGCCAATGCTCTGGCCTGTTCGGACGACTGGCTGGATCCGGTTCGCAGGACGATGTGCCGGGCCTCTACCTGGGTCTCCTTGGCGGTTTCCTTCTCCCGGCGCTCGGTGACCTTGAAGAGGTGGAAGCCACTCGGGGTACGCACCACCCGGGAGACGTGGCCCGGCTCCACCCCCTCGATCTCGGCCGTCACCGGGCCGGGGAGCTCCCCGGGCTGGAACCACCCCAGCTCACCTCCGTCCAGGGCGTTCTGGCCGTCGGATTCGGCCGCGGCCACCTTGCCGAATTCCTCGCCTCCCTCGGTAACCTGCTTGCGCAGTCGCTGCGCCTTGCCCTCGAGCTTTTCGGTCTCCTTCGGGGAGGCCTCCTCCGGGACCGCTACCAGGATGTGCTGGAGGTTGTACTCGTAACGCTGACTTGTGCTGGTTCCCTGCCGAGCCAAGTAGGACTCCACCTCCTCCTCGGTAATGTGGATCTGGGCGCGAACCGATTGATTGGTCAATCGCTCCCGGATGAGCTGCTCCCGGAGCCGGTCACGGTAGTCGGCGTAATCGATGCCGCGCTGCTCAAGGGCTTCCCGGAGACGGCTCACGGGGACCTCGTTCTGCTGGGCGATGCGGTTCACCGCCTCATCGAGCTCCTGGGCGGAGACCTGGATACCCCGCTGCTCCGCCCGTTGGATCTGGATCCGATTGAGGATCATCCGGTCGAGAAGCTGACGTCGAAGCTCCGATCGAGGCGGCAGGTTTTCCTCGCCCATCCGCTGGGTCAGCTGCTGGATGGCCTGCTGCAACCTCCCGTCCAGCTCGGAAACGGTGATGACGTCGTCGTTGACCACTGCCGCGATCCGGTCCACCAGTTGGGCCCCGTGGGCGGCCAGCGGGAGGAGAAGGCTCGCCGCGAGAACTGCTTTGCGGGCCAGGACCGACAACCTAGCGGGGTGATGGCTCGTTTGTTTGGGCACGGTCATACTCGTTGGTTCGGAAACGGGAATCAGAACAGGTTGCCGGGATCGGTGCCGATCTGGCTGCTCCCCAGGGTCCGCAGGCTGAAGGTGAGGAACAGGGTGGTCTCCTCCTGGCCTCCGGCTCGGCGGCGCAGGACCCGGTTCTCCAGGGTCAGGCCGATATCGTAGCAGCAGGCATCGTAGTTGAACCCGATCCGCTGCAACAGGGTCTCGTCGAAGCGCAGGGAGTGGCGGAAGGTCCCAAACACGCTCCAGCGCTTGGCCACGGCCACTTCGGCGCTGGTCTCCACTTCCTCGGTGGTGGTCCGCCGGCCGCCTCCGCTGAAGTCGTTCCGGACCAGGTAGCTCGCGCTGAAGCGGTGGGGTCCGGGAGTCGCTGTCAGATCGGACTGGAGATTGGTCAACTCGTTCAACCCCAGCGAAGGCCGGTCCGGGTCGTATTCGGCTACGGTCCTCCAGACCACCTCGGGGATCGGACGCAGGTCCAGCTCCCCGAAGAGGTTGGAGAAGCCGCGGGTCTCCGGGGTCTGGCCGGGCAGGGTCACTTTTCGGTCGCGGAAGAAGCGGATCTGGCCGATCCGCATGGAGGCGGCCTCCCAGCGCTCGTCTCCGGATTTGGCATCGAGGCGAGTGGAGAGGGCGGTGGTGAGCTGGTTGGCGTCACCGATGCGGTCGATGCCCGAGAAGCGTGGATTCCGATCGAACAGGTCGCTGAATTGGATGGGAGTGGACCGGGTGTCGAGCACGGGGATGTCGTCCTGGCCGCGAGGGGAGACGTAGAGGTAGAACAGCTCCGGCTCGATGACGTGGCGCAGCGCGAAGTCCTCGAAGGCGAAGGTGCGCTGCACCTGGCTGGTGGCGCGCAGACTGAAATGCGGAACGGTCCGGGTCTCGGTGGCCGAGGTGGCCCCGGTGGGCTCGGGCTGGCTCCGGTAGCCGGTCCAGTGCACCCCGGCGGCGGGGACCAGGGAGCCGAGGCGGGAGCTCAGCGGCATCTCCAGCGTGGGATCGGCGAACAGGCGATGGGTGCGCTGGCCTTCTTCCCGGAAGAAGTAGACGTACTCGCTGTTCAGGTCGAGCCGGGTCGGTCCGGGCAGGGGCTGCTCCCCGCGAAGGCTGGTTCGGGGCAGCTCCTGGAGGGTGTCGTCGGCGTTGAAGTCCTGCAGGTTCTGGTGGTGGGTGAAATTGGCCCGCCAGCGGTAGGGGCCGAGCCCTCGGGACAGCTCCAGGGAGGAGGTCAGGAAGCGCTGAGACCCCCGCTCCACGCCGCTGCCGAACTCGGAGAGGAACTCCGGATCGCTGACCCGCCCGGCGTCCAGTCGGTACCGGATATCCCCTGGCAGGCGCCCCTGCTGTTGGCCCTCCACCCGCCACCGGGTCTCGCCGGTGGTTTGGTCGTCGGGCAGGATCTCGCCCTCGATCTCGGACTCGATGTTGGGACCGAGGTGGCGGAGCTGGAGCTGGGGCATGGTGCCGTTGCGGGTCATGTGCCGGGCCCCGATGGTGGCGTCCATCTGCGGGGCGATGTTCCAGTAGAAGGGCACGGTCACATCGGTGCCCCGGGTCCCGGAGATCTCCAGGCTCGGCAGGAGGAACCCGGTATGGCGCTCGTCGTCGGTGCGATGGCCGAAGTAGGGGGTATACAGGACCGGTACGCCGCCCAACTCGAAGCGGGCGTTCAG
>JAHEOG010000042.1 GCA_018609925.1 Gammaproteobacteria bacterium | reverse complement strand
TGGTGGAACTCCACCAGCTTCGGCTCCTTCGGCTCGCTCCGCAGGACGTAGTAGTTTTCCGTGTTGTCCTTGAGGGTGTGGGTATCCTCTTCGGCGGTGCGCCCGGAGACGTCCTCGTAGAAGTAGTCCGAGCCCACGAAGCTCGAGCGCTCGTCTTCCGCCGCGATTCGGCGCACCAGGTCCAGGGCGGGCAGGTAGAGCCAGCGGTCGTCGTTGGCTTCGGGGTGCTTGTGCACCATGAACACGGTGTCCCGAATATCCGAAGGCTCGTGGAAATAGACGTAGAACCGCTGGTGCCCGGTCTGCTCGCCGCCCTCACGCATGTCGTGGCGCAGGATCGTCATGGTGCGCTCGCGGGTGCTTCCCCGGGGGCTGACGATCTCCATATGGACGCGGGCGCGGCCGTCGTCGCCCTGGTAGTAGGCGGCCTGCTCGGCCCGTTCCGCGATCGTCTTCGCGCTGGGCTGGGCCGAAGCCGTCGTGGGGGCCAGCAGCAGTGCGGCCAATGCCAGATAAACCGGTGTTCTCATCACACTATTCCCTCCTGAACAAGGGGTTCTGGAAGACGGTCACCAGGGCCGGCAGGATGAGCAGGGTCGCCGCCCCCGCAAGCACCAGGATGCCGGAGATCAATAGGCCCACCGTCTGGTAGGGGACCAAAGAGGCGGCCAGCAGCGGCAGGAAGCCGACCCCCAGGACGATGATGTTGCGGGTAATGGCCCGCGCCGGGTCCTCGTAGATCTCGGGCAGGGTCCGTGCCCAGGAGCGCGTGCGGGCGAAGATCTGGCGGCCCCGGGCCAGGAAGTGGATGGCGTAGTCCACCGCCAGGCCCAGGCTGAGCGCCGACAGCACCGCGGTGGGCATGTCGTAGTCCTTGCCGGCCCAGCCGACCGCCCCGTAGATCGTCACCACGGTCACCGTGAGCGGCACCATCGCCAGCAGGCCCCAGCTCGGTGACCAAAAGAGGAGACTGGTTAGGACCAGCACCACCAGGAAGGACCCTAAAAGGGCCTGCAGCATCCCAATCACCATCTTCTCCTGCCAAACCATGTTGATGTAGGTAAGGCCGAACCAGTCCCTTTCAAGGGCCGCCGGCGGCCGGTTGGTGGCCATATAGTCCTCCACGGCTCCCACCACGGACGCCATGTCCTTGTTGTCGCCGCTGTTGAGCTGGAGCCAGAGGTTGGCCCGGCTGTAATCGGTGGTGACGAGATTCCAGATGTCGTCGGGATTGTGCGAGTTCTCGTAGGTGAGCACGGTCTGGGCCACCGCCTGCCGGCTGTCGGGGATGCGGTAGGCCTCCTCGCTGTCCAGGAGCTCCCGGTGAACGGTCTTGATGATGTCCGACAGGCCGACCGCCTTGCCAACAGTAGGTGTCTCCTCCTCCAGGTGGCGCTGCATGCGGTCGAGGTAGCGCAGCATCTCCGGCTGCTTGAAGGGCTGGTCCCCGATCTGTGCCCCCTCCGCCGGGCGCAGCGCCAGGTAGGCCATGTAGGTGCCGGCGAACCGGTCGTTGATCACCCGGTCGGCGATGCGGATCTCGTGGTCGGGCTCGAACCAGCGGGTCGGGTTGTCGTTCACCTCGATCCGGGTGATGCCGACCCCCGCCCAGGCGATCACCACGGCGGTGACACCCAGGATCAGCTTGGAGCGGTGGCCGGCGAATCCCCCAACCAGCCGTAAGCCGTTGGCGAGGAGGCCCTGGGGTTGGCTCTCCCCGCCTTCCCCTGTCGAGCCGGCATCCCGGGCCGCGCCGAAGCGATGCAGGGCCCGATTCGATACGGCCATCAGGAAGGCCGGGCGCAGGGTTACGGTGACGAACCAGGCGATCAGCACGCCGATCGCCACGAAGGCGCCGAACACCTGGACCGGCGGGTTCGGCGTTAGCATCAGCGAGGCGAAGCCCACCGTGGTGGTCAGGGTGGTGAACAGCATGGGCCGCCAGAGCTCGCCCATGACCTGGGATATGACCTCGAAGCGGGGACGGTCCGGGGTGTAGCGGTCGTGGAAGTCGGACAGGATGTGGATGTCGTCGAGGATCGCGATGGGGATGATAAAGATCGGGATCATGGAGCTCATGATGTGGACGGTGAAGCCGGTCACTACGAGCAGGCTCATGGTGGCCGCCACCGCGATGACCGCCGCCCCGATCGAGAACAGGATCAGCCGGACGTTGCGGAAGAAGTAGAGCAGCAGGAGGAAGACGCACAGCATGGCCAGGGGAGCGGAGACCGCCATCTGCTGGAACATCTCCGCCCCGAACCGGTCCTCGGCTACCGGGAGTCCGGTGATGTGGTACTCGGCGCCGGTGTCCTCGAAGCCGGCGATGGCCTCCCGCAGCCGCTGCTCCACGGCGTGGCTGATCTTCTTGTGGGTGATGGGGAAGTAGAGGGTGAGCGCCCGGCCCTCCTCGGAGACAAGGCTGCCCCGGTACATGGGGATGCCGAGGGCCCGGTCGCGCACCCCGGCGGCTCCGGCGTCGGTCTCCGGGGTCTCGCGCATGAGGTAGGAGAAGTCGACGCTGCCGATGCTGGTGGTCTCGATGTGGTCCACCTCGGAAGGGGCGATGATGTCCTCGGAGACCACCCGCTCCTGCCGGCGCTCGCCGTCGACCGTCACCGGAAAGGACAGGCCCTTCGCCGTTTCGGTCAGGGTCTTGATGTTGGCCAGGTCCGTCGGGTTGAACACGCCCTGGGGATGGCTCTCGTTGACCACTCCCACCACCACGAAGTCGTGGAGCCCGAAGGTCTCCTTCAAGCGATCGTGGGTCACCCGTACCGGCTCCTCGGCCGAGAGCATGTTCTCGGGATCGGTGTCGATGGTCAGGGGCCGTAGGACGGGCGCCCCCGGCCAAAGGGTGGGGATGGCCGCCAGAGCGGTTAGCAGCACCGTTGCCGCCACGATTGCCCAGGAATACGTCTTGCGGTGGGAAGCGGCGTGCTCCGAGAGCCTGCGCATGGGGGCCTCGCTCTCTCCGGAGTGAGCGGGTGGATTCGCGGAAGCGAAGACGGGTCACCGGTGGCGAACTTCTCGCTCCGCCAATCCGGGTTTCGGGAAAGGGTATCCTCCCAGGGGAGCCCAGGGCCCGTGTTGATTCAAGTCAAAAAGGGGGTTTAGGCGGAGAGCACAAGGCCGCGGGCGGAGCTCATTGTGGAGAAGCCCAGCCTCCAGCCGGCTTTTCGCCATCGCGGTGTCTGGCTCCCGTGGACGATCTTCGCGAGGTTGTCCCCGGCGACAGGGAGTTGGCATGACGGACCAGGACCCGAAAGGCCTTGCGGATTGGCTGGCCCGGATCTCTCGGGTAGCGCGCGATCGGGACCGGGTGTCGCTGGAAGCGGTCCTGGAGGCCGCCGGCCGGCGCGCCTTCGGGCCGGTGATCCTGCTGGCCGGGCTGGTTATCATGGCCCCGGTGATTGGCGATATCCCGGGGGTGCCGACCCTGATGGCGCTGCTGGTCCTGCTGAGCGCTGGCCAGATCCTCCTGCGCCGCGAGGCCTTCTGGCTTCCCCAGTGGCTGCTCCAGCGCTCAGTGGATGCCCGCAGGCTGGTGCAGGTGACCGACCGGCTGCAGCGTCCCCTCCGCTGGCTGGAGGCGTTTATCCGGCCCCGCCTGCTGGTCCTGTTCAACGGGGCCACCAGGGCCCTGATAGCGGGGATCTGCCTGGTCATTGCCCTGGTAACCCCCGCCCTGGAGTTTATCCCCTTCAGCGCCAATGGCGCCGGTGCGGCCCTGACCCTGTTCGGCCTCGCCCTGCTTACCCGCGACGGCCTGCTGGCCCTGATCGCCATAGGCCTCTCCGGGGGCACCCTGGGGATCCTGGTCTACGCCCTCCTTTAGCCCTGGGGGTGCTCGGAGCCGTGGTGGCCGGAGGCTGATCTCGGGCACTGACAATCCCGAGCCCGGCACTCGGTTCAGCCTAAGCTGGTCCCCCGTTCCGTGGCCCCGCAAAGGGCTCCCCGACGTAATCCGAGGCCCCCACGTCCTCGCGAGGGGCGTAGCGACGAAGCGATTTCCCGGGGATTGCCCTCGTCGGGAGCTTGCTTCGCCCCTGCGGGGCTCGCAATGACAGGGCCTGGGAGGGAGAAGGCCACGCCCCCGGACGAGTCCTTGCCATGGCGCCCCGATCGCGCACGGATGGCCCCACGGAGCGTCGCTGGGCCCCAGAAAGCGGGTTCATCCGGAAGGGTTTTTTAATCCGGGCGGAACTGGGCCAATCCATCCCGGAAGGACCAATCGATGTCGTTGTTTTCCGTGATGGTGATCAGCACGTTGCCCGGATCGATGCCTGGGTCCCGGGCCAGGTTCTCGACCACCTTGACGTAGAAGGCCTTCTTGGACTGATCCGAGCGTCCCGCTCGCATGATCAGGTGCATCATGATGCGGTCGCCTTGACGGTCCTGATGCTCCAGGCAATGGGGCTCGTGCTCGTGGATGATCTGGTAGCGGTCGTCCTTGGGGAACCCCATGGTCTCGATCACCGCGGAATTCACCCCCTCCGCGACCGCATTCACGTACTCCGGGGGCTTGCCCTTAAGGATCGAAATGTTGACCAGCGGCATGGCGGCCTCCGTCGCAGTTGATCGGTCTCGTCCAGCCTAGCGTAACGACTGTTGGCCGCTGGTTGGGATCAGCTCGGTTGCCTGTAACCCCTTGGCAGCCCGGAGACCACGGGAGGCCAGCTACCCCTGAGTTGGCTCAGCGGCAAGGAGAACTTGGCAAGATCGTCT
>JAHEOG010000041.1 GCA_018609925.1 Gammaproteobacteria bacterium | reverse complement strand
CGGACCAGGTCCGGGCCGCCGCGCGCCGGGCCCGGCAGCGCCTGGAGGAGGCCGGCGATGGTTAGGCCCGGGCTCCTGCTGGCGGTGGTGGCAATGGTCCTGACCGGTTGCGGCCAGAAGGGTCCCCTCTACCGTCCGGAGGAGGATTCGCTGGCCCAAGGGGCTGAACAGCGTCCGGCCCCCAACGCGCCCGTCCGTGAATCCGCCCGCTAGCCCGGGGGTCCACCCTTGACGCACTTCGCCTACCGCGACGGCGTGCTGCACGCCGAGGACGTGCCGCTGCCCGCCATCGCCGAGGCGGTGGGCACGCCCTTCTATTGCTACTCGGCGGCGACCGTGCGCGAGCGCTTCCGCGCCTTCGCCGACCCCCTGGCGGACCGCGACCACCTGATCGCCTACGCCGCCAAGGCCAACTCCAACCTGGCGGTGCTCCACCTGCTCGGCCGGGAAGGCAGCGGTCTCGACATCGTCTCTCGCGGCGAGCTGGAACGCGGGCGCCGCGCGGGCATTCCCGCCGGGCGAATGGTCTTCTCGGGAGTGGGCAAGCGCCGCGACGAGCTGGAGGTGGCCCTGGACGCCGGGGTCCTGACCATCAACGTGGAGTCCGCCGGGGAGCTGGAGGCGCTGGACGCGGTGGCCCGGGCGCGGGGGCAAAGGGCCCCGGTGAGTCTGCGCGTGAATCCCGATGTGGATCCCGAGACCCATCCCTACATCGCCACGGGCCTGCGCACCACCAAGTTCGGAGTCCCCATCGGGGGGGCGCGGGACCTCTATGCCCGCGCCGGCTCCCTGGAAGGCATCGAGGTGGTGGGCCTGGACTGCCACATTGGATCCCAGCTTACCTCCGTTGCCCCGTTCCTGGAGGCTTTGACGCGGATGCAGGCGCTCATGGAGGAGCTCCGCGCCGACGGCCATGCCATCCGCCACCTGGACCTGGGCGGCGGCCTCGGCATCGATTACGGGCAGGGGGATCCGCCCCGGCCCGGGGGGCTGGTGAGCGCCCTTCGGGACGGGCTCGCCGGCTGGCAGGGTACCCTCATCTTGGAGCCGGGACGGGCTGTTGTCGGGGAGGCCGGGGTCTTCGTCACCGAGGTCCTGTATATCAAGGACCAGCCCGACAAGCGCTTCCTGGTGGTGGACGGCGCCATGAACGATTTCCTGCGCCCCGCCCTGTACGGTGCGGAGCAGCCCATCCGGCCCGTCCGGGAAGGCTCTGGCTCCGACTGGCAGGAGGTGGACGTGGTGGGCCCGATCTGCGAGTCGGGGGACTTCCTGGCTCGACAGCGCCGGCTCCCCCCCTTCTCTACCGGGGACCGGATGGCGGTCATGGCCGCCGGGGCCTACGGGGCGACCATGGCATCCAATTACAACTCACGGCCTCGGGCGCCCGAGGTGCTGGTCTCGGGAGACCGGTTCCAGGTGGTGCGCCGGCGGGAGACCGTCGACGAGCTCATGGCCGGGGAGTCCCTCCCGGGCGAGGACTGGTTTGGCTAGATGACTTACCACCCAGGCCCCGGAGGGTACCGAGGCCGCGGGAAAAGGCCAGGCCTTCCGGCCTTGGCAAGGTTGGGTCCCGCCATCCCTCGGACGGTCCCCGTGCCTTCTGTGACCTCCCCGGTTAATCGGTCCATTAGCAATCGGTCCGCTAGTAATCGGTTCGGTAGGAAGGGATGATCCTCGAGCTCGCCAAGATGCAGGGCCTGGGCAACGACTTCGTCGTCATCGACGGGGTCCGCCAGGATCCGGGCTTGACCGCCGAGCGGGTCCGGGCCCTCGCCGATCGCCGGTTCGGCGTGGGCTGCGACCAGGTCCTGGTCCTGGCGCCAACGGATCGGGCCGAGACCGATTTCGCCTACCGCATCTTCAACGCCGACGGCGGTGAGGTCGAGCAGTGCGGCAACGGCATGCGCTGCCTCGCCCGCTTCGCCCGGGAGACGGGCCTGTCCTCGGCGAACACCCTCCGGCTCACGGGAGCGGGTGGCGACGTCGAAGCGGTTTTCGAGGACGGGGACCGCATCGCCGTGGACATGGGGGTGCCGGCCCTCGACGGCGCGGCGATCCCCCTGACGGAGGCCGGGGAGTGGATCCAGCGCCCGCTGGCGGTGGCGGGCCGCGAGTGGTCCGTCACCGCCGTATCCATGGGCAATCCCCACTGCGTCGTGGAGGTCCCGGGGGTGGAGGACGCGCCGCTGGAGTCCCTGGGCCCGGCCCTGGAACACCATCGCCTGTTCCCCCACCGGGCCAATGTGGAGCTGGTGCAGGTGCTGGGACCGGATCGCCTGCGGGTCCGGGTCTGGGAGCGCGGTACCGGGGTCACCCTGGCCTGCGGCACCGGGGCCTGCGCTGCCCAGGTCGCTGCCCGTCTCTGGGGGCGCAGCGAGGAGACCGCGGAGGTGATCCTGGACGGCGGCGCCCTGACGGTGAGCTGGTCCGGCCGCGGCGCCCCGGTCCGGATGGTTGGCCCCGCCGAGCTGGTCTTCTGGGCCCGCTTGCCGGCCTGGCCTTCGCATCGGCCCGGTTCCCCCGCGAAAGGCACCGCCGGGACGGGGTATGCGCTTTGACGGGAGGGCCTTGAAGGCCTATAATTCGCGGCTTTCCCTAACAAGGCGGTACGGAAGGGCAGGCCCATGTTCGCGGTCATCGAGACGGGGGGAAAGCAGTACAAGGTACGCGAGGGGGATACCCTCCGGGTGGAGAAGCTCGAAGGGGAGCCCGGATCGGACGTGACCCTCGATCGCGTGCTGATGATCGGCGACGGGGAGGACGTAAAGGTGGGCCGGCCCACCGTGGACAAGGGCGCCGTAAAGGCCACCATCCGCGAGCACGGCCGGGGGCCGAAGCTGCGGATCCTGAAGAAGAAGCGGCGCAAGGGCTATACCCGGCGCCAAGGGCACCGCCAGCCCTTTACCGAGATCGAGATCACCGGCATCCAAAGCTAGTTCGGGCCGGGGAGCAACGGAGAGCAGCCATGGCTCACAAGAAGGCAGCCGGCAGCACCCGCAACGGGCGCGATTCCGAATCAAAGCGACTCGGCGTCAAGCGCTTCGGGGACCAACAGGTGCGGGCCGGTAGCATCCTGGTCCGCCAGCGCGGCACCCGATTCCATCCGGGGGCCAATGTCGGCCGCGGGGGGGACGACACCCTGTTCGCCAAGGCCGATGGCCGCGTGGTCTTCGAGCGCAAAGGGGCCAAGCAGCGCAAGTACGTGAACGTCGTGAGCGACTAACCCCGCTCCGACTGGTCCTAACGCCAATGGCCCCGCTCCGGGCTACGGCCTCGCGCCGCACCCGGGCGGGGCCTTCGCCGTTCGGGCCCCGGGACCGGGCCTCCCTACCGACCCGCGCGCGGAGCCTTGTCGTTGCAATTCGTTGATGAAGCCCACATCCGGGTCGAGGCCGGCGCCGGCGGTAACGGGGTCGTTCATTTCCGGCGCGAGAAGTACGTGCCGCGGGGCGGGCCCGACGGCGGGGATGGAGGGCGCGGCGGGGACGTGGTGCTCGTGGGGGACGAGTCCCTGGCCACCCTGGTGGATTTCCGCTACCGCAAGCATTACCGCGCCGAGCGGGGCGGTCACGGTGGCGGCCAACAGAGGACCGGTCGCTCCGGAGCCGACTGCGAAGTGCCGGTACCGGTGGGGAGCCAGGTCTTCAACGACGAGACCGGTGAGCTCATCGGGGATGTTACCGAGCCCGGTCAGCGCCTGGTGGTGGCCCGGGCCGGCCGGGGGGGGCACGGCAACGCCCGCTTCAAGAGCAGCACCAACCGCACCCCCCGGGAGCAGACCGACGGCACGGCGGGCGAATCCTACGCCCTGCGCCTGGAGCTGCGCCTGCTGGCCGATGTCGGCCTGGTGGGTCGGCCCAACGCCGGCAAGTCCTCCCTGATTCGGGCCCTGTCCGCGGCCCGCCCCCGCGTCGCCGACTATCCCTTCACGACGGTCCAGCCGGTGCTGGGGGTCGTCCGGGTGGATCCCGAGCGTAGCTTCGTCCTGGCCGAGATCCCCGGGCTCATCGAGGGGGCGGCGGAGGGCGCCGGGCTTGGCGCGCGCTTCCTGCGCCAGCTCGCCCGCAACCACCTGCTGCTGCAGCTGGTGGATATCGCGCCTTCGGACGGCTCGGATCCGGTCGCCAATGTTCGCGCTGTGGAGGCCGAGCTGGCGAGCTACGACCCGGATCTGCTGGCGCGCCGCCGGTGGCTGGTGGCCTCCAAGGTGGACCAGATCCCCGAGTCGGAGCGGCGGGAATGGCTGGACCTGCTGGCCGGGGAGCTGGAATGGGACGGCCCCGTCTACGGGGTCTCGGCCCAGGCCGGGATCGAACTGGAGCGCCTGAAACGGGACATCATGAGCGAGCTGGAGCGTGAGCGCGAGCCGCAGTGACCAACAGCGCCAGGCCCGACGTTGGGTCGTGAAGGTGGGCAGTACCCTGCTCACCCGGCCCGGTGGGGGCCTCGCCCTGGACGTTATCGAGGACTGGGTGACCCAGCTCGCCGGCCTGGCCGAGCGTGGGGTGGAGCCCATCCTGGTCAGCTCGGGGGCCATAGCCGCCGGCATGGGCCGACTGGGCTGGACGCACCGGCCGGTGGCCATCCACGAGCTCCAGGCCGCGGCCGCGGTGGGCCAGAGCGGGCTGGTGGAGGCCTACGAGCACCGCTTCAATGCCCAGGGCCTGCTCACCGCTCAGGTGCTTCTGACCCACGATGACCTCTCGGACCGCAAGCGCTACCTCAACGCCCGCAACACCCTGCGCGGGCTCATCGCCCTGGACGTGATCCCCATCGTCAACGAGAACGACACGGTGGTCACCGAGGAGATCCGCTTCGGCGACAACGACACCCTGGCCGCCCTGGTGGCCAACCTGGTGGAGGCGGATCTGCTGACCATCCTGACCGATTCCGAGGGCCTGTTCGAGGCCGATCCCCGCCTCGATCCCCATGCCAACCTGGTCCGCGAAGGCCGGGCCGGGGATCCGGCCCTGCTCGCCGCCGCCGGTGGCGCGGGCAGCTCGGTGGGCAGCGGGGGGATGCGTACCAAGGTCCTGGCGGCCCAGCGCGCGGCCCGCTCGGGTACGGCCACCGCCATCGTCTCGGGCCTCGAGGAGAGCGTGCTGATGCGGCTGAGCTCGGGGGAGGCCCTGGGGACCTTCCTGCATCCCGGCCGGGATGCCCTGGTGGCACGCAAGCAGTGGCTGGCCAATCAGCTCCAGGTGAAGGGGCGTATCCACATCGACGAGGGGGCGGCGCGGGTCATCCGAGAGGAGGGTCGGTCGCTGCTACCGGTAGGCGTCGTTCGGGTGGAGGGCAGCTTCCAACGGGGGGAGGTGGTGTCCTGCCTGGATCCGCAGGGGCGGGAGGTCTGCCGGGGCTTGGCCAGCTACCCAGCGGAGGAGACCCGGTGGATCGCCGGCCACGCCTCGGCGGAGATCGAGGCTATCCTGGGCTACGTGGACACCGAGGAGCTGATCCACCGGGACGATCTGGCCGTCCTCTGAGGCCCGTCGGTTGGGGAGGGGCTAGAGGCTCTGGACCTTTCGGGTCAGCCGGCTCACCGTGCGGGCGGCGGTGTTCTTGTGGATGGCGCCCTTGGTGGCGACATGGTCGATCAAGGAGACCGCCGGACCCAGTTGGGCCTGGGCCGTTTCCTTGTCGCCGGCAGCGACGGCACGCTCCACCTGCTTGATGGCGGTGCGCATGCGGGTCTTGTGATGCTTGTTGCGCTGGCGCCGCTTCTCGTTCTGGATGACGCGCTTGCGGGCTTGGGGCGTATTCGCCACGCTCCCGTCCTCCTTTAGATCCTTGTGGCTGCGATTCCCTTGGCGGGTCCAGATCCGGTTGTCGCCGGTCCGGGCTGGGCCCGGGACCGACCCCTGGGAAGCCCGGGATTATCCCCCCGGGCTCCGGTATCTGTCAAAAGCGGCTCCATTGGGTTCCTACAGGAGTGGCCTTGGCCGCTGGACTGTTCCGCTCCACCGCTACCATCGGCTCCATGACCTTCCTCTCGCGGGTCCTGGGCTTCGTCCGCGACGTGGTGATCGCCCGGGCCTTCGGGGCGGGGCTGGCCACCGACGCCTTCTTCGTGGCCTTCAAGCTCCCCAACTTCTTCCGACGCCTGTTCGCCGAAGGGGCCTTCGCCACCGCCTTCGTCCCCGTCTTTACCGAGTACCGCCAACGGCGCTCGCACGCGGAGCTGCGGGAGCTGTTGGGAGCCGTAACCGGGGTGTTGGGGGCCGTCGTCGCCGTCATCAGCCTGATCGGCGCCCTGGCGGCGCCGCTTCTGGTGTGGCTCCTTGCCCCGGGATTCGGCGACGATCCGGGCAAGCTGGACCTGACCGCGGACCTGCTGCGGATCACCTTCCCCTACCTGTTCTTCATCTCATTGGTGGCCCTCGCCGGGGGGGCGCTGAATACCTTCGGTCGATTCGCCGCCCCGGCCTTCACCCCGGTGCTGCTCAACCTGGCCTTGATCGCGGGCGCCCTGTGGTGGGCTCCCCAATTCGAGCGCCCCATAACCGCGCTGGCGTGGGCGGTCTTCGCTGGGGGGGCTCTCCAGCTCGCCTTCCAGTGGCCGTTCCTGCGCCGCTTGGGGCTGACTGTCCGGCCCCGACTTCGCCCGGGTCATCCGG
>JAHEOG010000040.1 GCA_018609925.1 Gammaproteobacteria bacterium | reverse complement strand
GGTGTTCCCACGAGATTGCTTCGCCCCCTGCGGGGGCTCGCAATGACAAGAAAGGGCTCCGTCATCGCGAGGAACGAAGTGACGACGTGATCTCGTGGGAGATGGTACTCGGGGGGAGAGGGCTGTTCTGACGGTGGTGGTGTTCCAACGAGATTGCTTCGGCTCCTTTGGAGCCTCGCAATGACAGGTTTCTTCTGAGGCCGGTGCTGTTCCCACGAGATTGCTTCGGGTCCTCTGGACCCTCGCAATGACAACCGCTCCCTACCAGATTGCTTCGTCGCCTGATGGCTCCTCGCAATGACAGCCAGGGTTAGGGTCTCGCAATGACAGCTCTTTCTTTAAGGGCTTGCAATAATGGCCACTCTGTTCGTCATAGAAAGGCACTGGGTTGTGAGCATCGCGAGGAGCGAGCAATCGGGTGCGGTCCTTTCTAGCCTGCCGCGGATTCTGGCCATTCGATGCTGATTCTGGACAATGCCTCGTGCGTCGAGCGCTGGGAGGCTTCCGGGTTGGCCTCCAGCAGGCGCAGGAGGTGGTAGTGGGTATCGTCCGCGGTCATTGGATTTGTTCGTTCGTTGAATAGTGCAAAATTGCAGCATAGGAAGTGGTGAGGCAAATTGCTGGCAAGCGGGAAAACGAGTATGGTGATATGGTGCAATCTCACCGGGGAAACTGATCATGCCGCGATTGACCATTACCCTTTCCGAGGAGCGCCACCGGGCCCTTAAGGAGGCTGCCGCCCGCCGCAATGAAAGCATCGGGGCCCTGATCGAGGAGAGCCTGGAGAGCTACGGGATCAAGACCCGGGAGTCCGCCGCAGCCCTGGTCGCCCGCTCCCGGCAGGCCGCGGCCCTCGATGAGGAGACGGCGCAGGCCCTGGCTATTGAAGAGACCCGCCGGCAGCGGGGCTGATGCGGCTCCGGGCGGTGGTCGATACCAATGTGGTGGTGGGCGGCCTACTAACCGCCGATCCGGCCTCGCCGCTGGCCCAAATCGTGGACGGTATGCTGGCCGGCCGTTTCCCTTTCCTGCTTTCCCCGCCCCTGATTGCCGAATATCGGGCCGTATTGCTGCGGCCAAAGCTATCCGCCCTGCATCGGCTCTCCGAGGATGAGCTCGAGGTGGTGCTGATGGAGCTAGCGGCCAACGGCATCTGGCGCGAGCCACTTCCCCAGACAATAAATGCGGGTGCCCCCGACGCGGGGGACAATCACTTGTGGAATCTGCTCAGTACCGGCGATGCTACAGTGCTGGTAACTGGGGACCAGTTGCTCCTGGAACGCCCGCCCGCCTTTGCTTCGGTGCTCTCGCCTCGCTCCTTTGTGGAAATGCAAGGCGACCGTTCCTAAAACCATGGACACATCTTCCACGGCACGCTACCCGAACGGTTCTGGTAGCGATTCGCGTGCGGGAATCCCCCCGCACCGGGAGATAGGGTCACCGCGTGAGCCCAACTCAACGCTGGGACTGCGCGGGATCGGCCGTCGGCTGACCGCCCAGGCGCTGCATGCGCCGCTTCCGACCGGACCACCCGAGCCCAAGGTACCGGAAGTCCAGGTAGGTGTGGTTTTCCCCGCCCAGTTGCAGGCGCGCCGGCGCCCTTCCCCGAGCCAGGAAGATGACCACCGGCACCACCCGGTCGGTGGTGAAGAGCTCGGCCAGGTCCAGGCAGTAGCGGCCAAGTCGGTGGATGGAGAAGCGCCGCGGCTCGCTCTCTTGCTCGACCACGAACAGCAACAGGGCCCGTCGGCCGTCGGGCCACTCGACCAGCAAGGGGATATCCAGTTCCCGGAAGCGGTCGCCGAGCCGGTCCTTGAGCTGCTCTTGGCGTACGGGGGTGATGCGGGCGTCAACGTCGAGGGCGGCGGCCTCTTCGGCCGCGAAGAACGCCAGCGCCTGGTGGGGATAGTCGAGGATGAGGTTCTTGAAATTCTGGTCATGGCTCATGAGACAGGCCCATTGGCCCTCAATGGTGCAGGATATGCTACCGGTTCCCCGATTGCTCCACCAGCATGGTCGCTATCTCCTGTAGCTCGTGGGCTGGGGGGAAGGGGCGTTCCGGCGTAGGGGTATTCCAACGAGATGGCTTCGCCCTCTTCGAGGGCTCGCAATGACAGCCCTTTCTGAGGGCCCTCGCAATGACGATCCCTTCCCGTCATCGCGAGGCGCGGCAGCGACGAAGCGATCTCGTGGGGAACGAAGGTTTTGCTATGGGGCGCCGGCCCGGTGATAGGTAAGGAGCGCCTGGGGGGCGAAGGGTAGGGTGCTCCGGGGCGGATCACCCGTTACCGGGCCGGTTCTGGTACCTTGATTGGTGTTCCTCTTAATAACCCCCAAGGAGGCCGGCCATGGCTGGCACCGCCCGCCCTCGGACCCTTTATGAGGCCATCGAGGCCCTCCCGGAAGGCGTCACCGGCGAGCTCATTCACGGTCAGCTCCATGCCCAACCAAGACCCGGCGGACCCCATATCCTCGCCGGCTCGAATTTGGGAGCGGAGTTGGTCCCCCGCTACGGTCGAGGCCGTGGCGGTCCCGGGGGCTGGTGGATCCTCATCGAGCCCGAGCTCCACTTCGTTCGCGACACCGAGATCCTGGTGCCGGACCTGGCCGGCTGGCACCGAGAGCGGATGCCTGAGCTGCCCACGGATCAGCGCTTCGAGGTGGTCCCCGACTGGGTCTGTGAGATCCTGTCGCCCGCTACGGCGAGCAAGGACCGTGAGATCAAGCTGCCGGTGTACGCCCATTACGGCGTTGCTTACGCCTGGTTGGTGGAACCCAAAGCCCAAACTCTGGAGGCCTTTACCCTCCGGGAGGGGGCTTGGGTCCTTGAGGCGACCTACCAAGCCGAGGATGTGGTAGATGCGGCGCCGTTCCCGGAGGCGGGCTTCCGGGTGGCGGACCTTTGGCGGTAGGGGGATAGCTCCGAGGCGGGTGGTGTTTCAGCGAGGTTGCTCGGGCCCTGATGGGTCCTCGCAATGAGGATGGAAAGCTCTGTCATCGCGAGCGGAGCGAAGCGATCTCGTAGGGAGGGCACTGTGGGTAGAAGGGGGCGTTCTGGCGGCGGTGCTGTTCCGGCGAGATGGCTTCGCCCCCTGCAGGGGCTCGCAATGACGGCCTTCTTCGGGCCCTCGCAATGAAAGGGCCCGTAATCCTTCATGGCCCTACTGCCAGACGTCGTCCAGGCTCTGGGCGGTGAGCACCCGCCGGGACCATTCCAGCAGGGTCTCGGCGTCCGCGGCCTCCACCCGTTGGCGCTGCTCGGCGGTCAGTGCCCCGAACTTGGTCTCCAGCAGCTGGAGCAGCACCTGGGCCTCGCCTTCCCGCCGGCCTTCTTGCCGGCCTTGCTCCAGGCCTTGCTTTTGGCCCTGCTCTCGGTAGCGTTCCGCGAATGCGGTCATGGTCTTTGCCTCTTCAGGGTAGCGTTTCCGGTATTCTGCCAGCTCCTCCGGGGTCAGTGGCCGCATAGAGGTCGACAAAATCGAGGTATTTGCCCTGGCGCTCGGGATCCGGCTCCAGCTCCAATAGTCCCCGGAAGGCCGCATGGTAGACCGCTAGCTTGGCCTCCGCTGGATAGGCCATATTCGGCAGGTTCAACCGGGCCACCAGGTTGTCACTCGCTTGAAAGCGCTCGTAGGGGAGCTCGCTCAGGGGGCACCGCAGGTACCGGAAGTCCAGGTAGGTGTGGCGTTCCCCGCCCAATTGCAGGCTCGCCGGCGCCCTTCCCCGAGCCAGGAAGATGACCACCGGCACCACCCGGTCGGTGGT
>JAHEOG010000039.1 GCA_018609925.1 Gammaproteobacteria bacterium | reverse complement strand
CGAGGTGGACCGGGATGTCACCAACGCTAATCGGGTCCTGGCCGGCCTGCGAGAGGGGGCGCTCTCTCGGATCGCCCAGGAGTACGGGATCGGCTTCGAGTATGTAGGACGGGCGGAGGACCAGGCCGAGACGTTGGCCGACATGCGCCGCGGCCTGGTGGTCGCAGCGGTCCTGATCTACTTGGTGCTGGCGGCGGTCTTCTCTTCCTATGCCTGGCCGCTCATCGTTATGGGGGCCATACCATTCGGTCTGGTGGGCGGGCTGCTCGGACACTGGCTGCTGGGCATGGAGCTGACGGTGCTCTCCCTCTTCGGGCTGTTCGGACTGTCGGGAATCGTGGTGAACAACTCCATTATCCTGTTGAGCTTCTACCGGGATCTCCGCGAAGCCGGGATGGCGGTCCGGCCGGCCCTGGTGGAGGCCAGCTGCCGCCGCTTCCGGCCCATGCTGTTGACTACCCTGACCACTATCGCCGGGCTCACGCCTTTGCTCTTTGAGGACAGCCTCCAGGCCCAGTTCCTCATCCCCATGGCTGTGGCCATCGTCTTCGGTCTGGCCTTCGCCACCGTGCTGGTGCTGGTCTTGGTGCCGGCCCTGCTCGCGCTACAGCAGGGCCGGGCCGACGACAGCGACCGTGAGGCAGGGCTCGCCTAGGGAGCCCACACCCCGGGGCCCCTAATACCCTCGGTTGGCCCAGCGGATGGGATCGGCTAGCGTATCGGGCCCTCCCGCACCCCCGGAGCCTGTCGTGGAGCACCTACGCCGCTACCAATGCCTCGTCGATGACCTGGCCGCCTTCCTGGAGGCCGCCGCCGCGCCCCTTCCCAAGGTGGTCTGGGCCAACTCGGTGCGCACGGGAGAGGATCGGGTGGCGGAGATCCTGGCCCGGCGCTGTCCGCAGGCTCGGAGGCTGCCGTACCTCGACGGCGCCTGGCGGATCCCGCCCGGGGCGGGCCGGGCCGGGAAGTGGCCGGAGTTCGCCTTGGGCCTGATCCATACCCAGGAGGAGGTCAGCCTGTGGCCCGTCCGGATCCTCGATCCCCGTCCCGGAGAGGCGGTGCTGGACCTGTGCGCGGCCCCGGGGAGCAAGACGGCGCGGATCGTCGTCGCCATGGGAGACGGTGGCTCGGTGCTGGCCAATGACAAGAAGTGGCCTCGGCTCCAGGGGATCCAGGACATCGTGGCCCGCATGGGGCTGACCTCGGTCCTGGCCTGCCACGGGGACGGGGCCCAGCTCCCCGGTACGGCCCGCTTCGATCGGGTGCTGGTGGATGCCCCCTGCACCGGGGAGGGCACCACCCGCAAGTCGGAGGGCGGCAACCGGGCCCAGTACCGGCACAACGACCACGCCAAGATGCAGGCCATCCAGAAGGGCCTGCTCCGCCGGGCAGTGGAGCTCGTGCGCCCGGGCGGGCTCGTCGTGTACGCCACCTGTACCTACGCCCCGGAGGAGAACGAGGGGGTCCTGGACGGGGTCTACCCGGAAAAGGCGGCCATTGAGCCCATCGAGCTCCCCGAGGGGATCACCGTCGCCGGCGGTGTGCCGGAATGGGGGGATCAGCGTTTCCGGCCCGATGTCACCAACGCCATCCGCTTCTGGCCGCACCACAACGACACGGGAGGGTTCTTTGTCGCCCGCCTTCGCCGTCTTTGAGCCCTACTCCGACGCGGAGGCGGTCTGGGACTATCTCGAGGGGCGCTTCGGTATGGCGCGCTCCGCCTTCCAGGGCTACCGGCTTTGGCAGCGGGGCCGGGGAAAAACCGTCTGGATCCTGCCCGAGCCGGTGGAGCCCCCCGCGGACCTAAAGGTCGAGTGGGCCGGCCTGCCGGTGATGCGCCAGCCCCTTCCCCGGGGCTTTCCCACCAACGCCTTCCTCAGGCGCTTCGGGGACCGGGCCACGCGCAACGTCTTCGATGTGGACTGGGAAACCGCACTGGGGCTGATGTACGACCACCAGATCGAGGCGGAAGCCCTGGAGGCCAAGGGCGGGCCCTATGTCATCCGCTCGTCGGTGAGTCCCCTCGGGCGTGGCTGGGTCCGCAAGGGGCGGCTGCTGTTGGAGACCCCCAAGGGGTGGGCGGCTCAGCTCCTGCCCCCCGCCGAGCTTTCGGAGCTTTCCCCGGATTCCGGGTGATCCCCACTCCGTTGGGACACGCACGTGGGGTGCCTATCCCGATCGCTGCAGCACAAAGATCCCGGGGAAGACGCGAGATGTTTCGATGATCTGGACATGGCGGATGCGCAGGCCCGGCGTCCGCTGTGCCGCTACGTTGAAGGCCCCGCGCTTGCGGACCAGGACCACCAGCCGTCCGCCCGGGCGCAGGACCGCCGTTGCCTGCTCCAGGAAATCCCGATAGAAGCGCGGAAAGGCGATATCGCGCCCGAGGCGGGCTCCGTACGGGGGATTGGTCACCAGGGCGTCGCAGGAGGCCGGGGGATAGAGCTCGGCCAGGGTTCGGGCATCGCCCGCCTGCAGGCGAAAGCGATCCTTCAGGCCGGCCCCTTCCAGGCCGGCCCCTTCCAGGTTGGCCCGGGCCCCCGCCACCGCCCGCTGGCTCCAATCGGAGCCCCACAGCTCGGTCCCGGGCAGGAGATCGGCGGCCTCCATCAGGATGGTCCCGGAGCCGCAGAAGGGGTCCAGGAGCCGCTCGGTCCCGGGCCCGAGCCGGGCCAGCCGCAGGCAGGCGTAGGCCACGTTGGGCTTTAGGGAGACGCGGGGGCGATAGGTGCGGTCGTGGCGGTATGACAAGGCCTTACGGGTGAGCTGGACGGTCACCGCGCACAGCGACTCCACCACATCCACCCGGACCTCCACCGCATAACCGGTCAGGTCCACCGGGGCCCCGAAGCGCTCCACCAAGGCGGTCCCCGCCTCCCGTTCGATGTCCTGGCTGCCGAAGGGGTGCTCGCCCCGACGCTCGCTGCTGACCCGGAACGGGGTGCTCGGACCCATCTCGGGAAGAGGGGCCTCCAGCAGCCGCTCCCCGACGGTGCTCAAGGGGGTCTCCGTGGGGAGGAGGAACTGTTCCACCGGTCGGAGCAGGTGATGGACCGATCGCAGGGTCCCGGCGGCCTGCACGAGCGAGCTCAGGGGGCCGGGATAGCGGATCCGGAGACGCCCCTTGATCCGGGCGGGCAGTCGCTCCGAAGCGGTGCCCTTAAGGCCGCCTTCGTCCAACCGCTGCTGGAGTTCCTCGAAGGCGAGGTCTTCCAAACCGGGATTGGTTGTGCAAATCAGCTCCGCAGACCTGTTGCTCGCTTGGCTCACGAACGGGGCCTCCCCTGAATGGGCCGGGGCGGAAGGGAAAGGAAAGGGGCCGGCCGGGAGCCCTTCCAGGTCGCTGCCGGCCGTTTCCCCTCGGGGGAAAGGAGTTTCCCCTGGATCGCCGAGCGCCCCCTTAGAGGAGATCCTCCTCGATTTCTACTATGCGTCCGTCTCGAATGGTGAAGGTGACGATCTTGGGCGGGTAGTTGTGCTCGAGCCTGTAGTACCAGCGCTCCCCCGAGTGGCCCCCGTATCGGGTTTCGAGGCCTTGCCGCGAATCGGGCTCCCCGGCAACGTCCAACAGCTCCATCTTGGAGTCGCCGCGCTTCAGGACTTGGTTCCCCATGCGGACCGTATCCCCTGCCGCGGGGGCTGTGACTATCAAGGCCAGGGCTGTGACCAGGAGCCTCCTGCCGGTTCTTCCCGTTATTTGGCCCATACCCACCTCCGTGCTTACACAGGGAAAGCTTGCCCTGGCTGGAACCCGTTGGACCGGGGAGGAATGCGCCGGGGCGATCCGCTAAACTGGGATATTCACAGTCGAAAAACGGTAAAAGGGAAAGGTCTGGGGAAGGGGGCCGGACCGAGTCAGTCCAATAATCTTTCTATCTCATAAGGCTGTAGTAAATCCCTTGAAAACGGAGGCTTGCGCGCAACGTTGCCTCAGAAGCGCCGGCAAGCCCCCCTGGAGCCGGAGCCCGAAGCGGTCATGCTGGCGAGCCAAATGGCAATGTTGGACGGGCCTAAAGCCCACCTGAGGGCCTCGGCCATTGCCAGGCCGCTGTCCGGGCGGGGCTAGGCCCATTTTTCTGGCATCCCTGCTGCTGGGTAGCGGCGAATCCGGCCATTTCGCCATCCATCCTCGGTGCCCCCCGCCTGGGCGGTTCTGGGCTCCCCTTACCGGCGCAATGCCCGGCCAGGCTTTCCCCGCCGACACTCCGCCGCCCTCTGTCCTTTCGGCAAGCGGGGCTGGGGCCCGCTAGAGTGCTCCCACGAAGTGCTTCAGCGAGGAAGTACAGGGGCCCTGGCCAGTGTCCGAAACGGGGAGGACCGTGCCCACCGTCGGACCGGGCCAATGGCAGGTCAGGGCCTCCTCGGCTCGTTCCCAGGCGCGATCGAAATGCCCGGTATCATTGGACGAGGTGATCTGCCCAGCGAGGCTTCGCGCCTCGAATCGACCCAGACGGGGGTTGGCCCGCCGCAGCACGGCGCTCAGGGTGTGGGGGCTGGGGAAGGCGCCCCCTGGGGGGACTTCGTGGCCCTCCACGTAGCACTGGATGGCCCCCCCAACGTAGTAACCGCGCTCGGTTATCCGGAGGCACCGGGCGGGGATCGGATGCGGGTAGAGGGCGCGGATGGCACGGACCTCGTACATGATCCTGCCTCCTCTAGCGAGCTGGAAGAAGGGGGTACGAATCCCCTACGCCTTAGACCACAAGGTACGCCCTTCCTCGTCAAAGGGAAGCGCCAAGTGGCGAAGTTGGGGAACTGGAAAGTCCCTCCTGGGCGGTCAGGCAAGCCGGGGGACCGCGGGCTGCGAAGGGAGCGCCAATGGGCCGGGAGATCGAGCGCGGCGCGTTTACCGAGGAAGACTTTGAGCGCTTTGCGGAAAGGCTCCGGGCCGAAACCGAGGCCCTGAGGGGATACTTCAACGAGGACCGGCTGTCTCGCCGCCAAGGCGTCGGGGGATACGAGCTGGAGGCCTGGCTGGTGGACCCCCGGGACAATCGCCCGGTCCCGGTCAATGAGGCCTTCATGGCCCGAATGCCCGAAGGCACGGTATCGGCCGAGCTTGCCCAGTTCAATTTCGAGCTCAACGCCCCGCCCCGCCAGGTGACCGGGAGTGCCCTGTCCGGGATGCGGGATGAGCTGGCCACGAACTGGGAGCTTTGCCGGACCCGGGCGGACGAGGTAGGGGCGGCACCGGTGATGATCGGGATCCTGCCCACCCTGACCGATGACATGCTGGGACTGGAGGCCATGTCGGGCATGGCCCGTTACCGTGCCCTAAACGATCAGGTCATTCGCCTGCGACGGGGCCGGCCACTGAAGCTGGACATCCAGGGGGCGGAGTTCCTGCACACCGAACACCGGGATGTCATGCTGGAGGCGGCGACCACCTCTTTCCAGATCCACCTGCAGATCCCCGAGAGCAAGGCGGCTCGCTACTACAACGCTGCCGTGGTCCTTTCGGGACCGCTGGTCGGCGTTTCCGCCAATTCCCCGTTCCTGTTCGGGCGGCGGCTGTGGCGGGAGAGTCGCATCCCGCTGTTCGAGCAATCCGTTGCGGCGGGCGGATACGGGGGGGCCGCCTTCGGTCCGGTCCAGCGAGTGACCTTCGGTACGGGCTACGTTCGGGCTTCCCTCCTGGAGCTGTTCGAGGAGAACCTGCAGCACTATCCTCCGCTGTTGCCGGTGGAGCTGGACGAGCACGACGAGCCCTTAGGCCACTTACGGCTCCACAACGGCACGATCTGGCGCTGGAACCGCCCCCTGTTGGGCTTCGACGAGGACGGCACGCCCCACCTCCGGCT
>JAHEOG010000038.1 GCA_018609925.1 Gammaproteobacteria bacterium | reverse complement strand
TCGTGGTCGATGGCGTAGTGGTCGACGCCACCGCCGCCCACCGAAGTCAGGCAGACATTGTCGAAATGCCAGTAGTCGAAATCGTCTCCGCTTCCGTCGGTCATCCGGAAGCGAAGGCGGAAGTTGGGATGCAGGGCGTTGTTGGGCAACGAGAAGCTGGGAGTAAAGATCTCGCCAGGTGTTCCGGCCCCCTCGAAGATCTGCAGCTCGGCCCAAGTATTGCCGGTGCTGGTGCGATACTCCAGAACCAGATTTTCACCGGCGTCTGGGTCCTCGCTGAAGGCGTCAGCGCCCCGACGGACCCAGACCGACAGATCCGCCGAGTTGGCCCCGCTCAAGTCGATATTAGGGGACCGGACGGTGACTTCTCCGCCCTGGGTAAAGGCGGAATAACTTCCGTGACCGGCGGTGGCCTGCGAAACCCCGGCGGTGCCCTGCAAAAGCCCCGGCGGGACGCCACCCCCCCCGCCCGGGGTCTGCCAAGGGTTGAGGGTGCCGTCCTCGAAGCTATCGGAGAAGTCGGCCGAAGTGGGGCAAAAGTCGGCGCTGCGCTCGGTGACTACCACATCATCGATGTGCCAATAGTCGAAGTCCTCCTCGCTGCCATCCTCCAACTCAAGCCGAATCTGAAGATTCGAATGGCGGGCATCCGAGGGAAGGGGAATATTCAGGGAAAAGGTCTCCCCTGGAGTGCCCTCCCCGGGGAAAGTTTGAAGGGTTACCCAGTTCCCGTTGTCGTCCAAATACTCCAGCCGAAGGTCCTCCCCGGCGTCCGGATCCTCGCTGAAGGCGTCGTCTCCCCTTCGAACCCAGACTTCCAGATCGGCCGCCGGAACATTCGCGTCGATTACGGGGGAGTCGGCTCCGGAGAATTCCCACCGAAGGAACATGGAATAGGATCCGGATTGGGACGTGTCGGTATTTACCCCTACCTGTTCATACGGATCATCGCCGAAAGGTGTCCAAGGAGAAAGATCCCCGTCCTGGAAATCGTCCGAAAACAGGACATCGCCGGGAGCGGCTTCCACCGCTCCCGAGCAGGCCAGCCCCCAGAGAAGGGCTGCCAAAAGCACCCATCCGGTCCTTAGCCCTGATGCTTCAAGCGCTTTAGCGGGATTCATTCGGAAAACCGCATCTCCAGCTCCCTGCGGGTGAGCTCAGGCCTTCCCGGGAAGCAAGTCCCCATCACCTCGAACCGGAACAGATCCCTCTTCCCTCCTGGTACATTCACGGTGCCGAAGCGCTGGACGTTCCCCGTCACCTGGCTCGTGCCGCACTCCGCGAGGCCCTCGGCCGGTCCGGTCAGGGGCTGCGTGCCCCCGAAAGTGGAGTTGCCCCTGGCGATGAGCTGGTACATACCCCACTGGGCGGTGGACTCGGCGGCGTAGAAGGCGTAGGCGGAGGCCATCTCGCGGCCGCTGGCCCGCTCCTCGGTGGCCAAGATCCGCACCAGGGCCGTGCCCAGCATGGCCAGGACGACGATCACGAAGATCGCGGCGATCAGGCCCTGGCCGGTTTCGGATGGCCTACTCACTGTCGGGTCCCCCTCCTCGGCATCGCGGGAAAGTAACCATGAAACGGTCCCCCAGTAGCGGGCCTTCAACGAGATTCCCGCTTCCGCGGGAATGACGGCCCTTCCTTTTCCGTCATTCCGGACGGTCCGCCAGGACCGATCCGGAATCTCGCAGGAGGCCCACGGGGGCCGATTTCCGACGCATCCGCTCAGAAAGATTCCCGCTTCCGCGGGAATGACGATGCCACCCTTTCCGTCATTCCGGCCATCCCGAAGGGATGAGCCGGAATCCCGCAGGAGGCCGAACCAATCCGCGGGTGCCAGGACTCGTCATTGCGAGACCCCACCAGGGGTCGAAGCAATCTCCCGAATGGAGCTGGCACCGGGAGATTCCTCGCTCCGCTCGGAATGACAGTGAAGGTGGCATCCGGATACCGGCCTCACGGCACATTGCGGATGTGGACCTCGTGCTCCCAATTGATCGCCTCCCCGGACTGCGGACCCTCCAGCTCCAGGAAGATCCGCACGATGGCGGAGCGGGTCAGGGTGGCCGGGTTGTAGTCGAAGGAGCACTCGCTCACCCGGTCGGTCAGGAGGTGGATATCCACCCCGGACGTGCCGGCGCTGCAGTAATCCCCGGGATCGGTGGGCAGGGTGGCCGACAACGAGTCGTTGACCGGCCGGGTGGCCAGGCTGAGCTCGCCGGCGCCCGGATCGCAGCAGAGCGCGGTCACCCGGTCGGTGGCGTAGACCCGCCGCCCGGGCGAGTGCTGGGGCACGGAGTCGGTTCCGTCTAAGGTCAGCTGGTGCTTGATCTCGTCGCCAGTGCTTAGGTCGGTCACCGTGCCGATTCGGGCCCGAGGACTGTCGTCGTCGGACGGGTCGCCGTAGAGGGGGTCGGCGTCCTGGGGATAGACGATGGCGTCCTGGGAGTCATCGATCCCGGACAGGCCAAAGGCCACGAACTCGTCGCCGTCGTTGTTAATCTGCAGGCGGGACTGGTCCGGTCCCACGGCCACGTAGCGTCCGCCGTTGGCCGCCCGCAGGAAGGCCATCTCCTGCATGTCCTCGCAATTGCCGCCGGGGCAGAGGACGGAGTTGGGCACAGTCTGGCGGATCTCGCGGGCGGTACGCTCCACCGCGAGGCGCCCGGCCGACGCCAGCTCCTGGCGCTCGGTGGCGTCAACGTAGCCGCCGACGAAGTTGCCGATGAGGTTGGAGCCCACAAAGGCCAAGGCCCCCACCAGCACGATCACCACGATCAGCTCCACCAGGGTGAAGCCATGGGAGGCCCGGGAAGACCGAAGCGCACGGGGGATGGCTCGCCCTCCTAGAAGTTCAGCCGGTAGGCGGAAAAGGTGGTCTCCGCGCCGTCGGGGGCGGTCACGTGGACATCGATCCGCTTGGCGTCGTCATCGGCCACGCTGTCGAGCTCTCCGCCCGTGCCGGTGATCACATCCACATCGACACAGTAGTTGCGGTAGCGTCCGCCCCGGTCCTGACCCTCGGCGTTCTGCAGCGGGCCGTTGTTGCAGGCCCGGCCTTCGTTTACGGCCCGGTAATCGTCCACGTCATCGAAGTTCTCCCGGGATTCCGCACCGTCCGGACCGCAGCTGCCCGTGCCGGGGCAAACGGCAGCCGGGCCCGAGCTGCAGCTGGTGCCGCCCGAGGGCCGGACGCAGCCTCCGCCTGGGGGGGTGTTCTCGTCCCAGCGCTTGGTGAAGACCTCGTCCATGTAGGACTGGCCCAGCTCGACCGTCTTGATCCGGAATTGCGGATCGGGGCTGGCCAAGAAGCCCTGGGCCAGCATGCCGAGCACGGCGGTGATCCCCAGGGCGATCACCACGATGGCCACCACCAGCTCGATGAGGGTCACCCCCTCCTGCCGGGTCTCAGCGCTCATGGGCGAACCCGGTCTCGCACTCGATCCGGATGACCGCTCCCGAGGTCAACCCGACGTCACCACTGGAACCGCAGGGGCCGGGATCGGGCCGGCCCAGGCCGTCGAATTGCCGCTCGCCGGTCGTGCTGAAGCGAACGTCGCCGGGCAGTGTCCAGGAATCCTCGCCGGTCCCGGGCACGGGGACATCCTCCCAAACCCCGCCCTCGCGGACATCCACCCCGTACTCCTGGCCGTCGAACTGGAGCCGCGCGGCTCGGTTGCGGGACAGCGCCTGTTGCTGGGCGAAGCGCATGGCGCTGACCACCCGATCCGTTCCGGCGGCTCCGGTAAAGGCCCCCTGACCGACAAAGCGGGGCAGAGCCACCGCGGCCAGGACCCCGATCAGTACCACCACCGTTATGAGCTCGACCATGGAGAATCCGGACTCGCTCCCCGAGGGCAATCTTTCCTGGCTGGATGGCCCCAACAAGCTCAATGGCGTAGCCCCTTTTCCGGCCAGGACGGATCCCGGCTATCATGGGGTTCCAAATTGCTTCGAGGGAAAG
>JAHEOG010000037.1 GCA_018609925.1 Gammaproteobacteria bacterium | reverse complement strand
GCCGTGCAGGATTCGAACCTGCGACCCGCTGATTAAGAGTCAGCTGCTCTGCCAACTGAGCTAACGGCCCAAGGTCTGCTCGGTGCTCCGAGGTCGGGTAAAAACCAACCATTGCGGGGCGGCCCATCCGGACCCGCCGCCGCACTTGGTGCGCCCGGCGGGACTTGAACCCACAACCTGCGGCTTAGAAGGCCGCTGCTCTATCCGGTTGAGCTACAGGCGCCCGGTAAACGGCTTCGCAGGGTGGCCCCGACCCGCTCGGGGGATGGTCGGGGTGAGAGGATTTGAACCTCCGACATCCTGCTCCCAAAGCAGGTGCGCTACCAGGCTGCGCCACACCCCGGCTAAGTATCGCCGAATTAATCGTCCCGGGGGCGCGCCGAAGGGCGGGCACCCCGGCAAAGTACAGTCAGTTAAATCGACCCGGGGGGCGCGCCGCAGGGCGCGCACCCCGACAAAGTAAAGTCAATTTAAACGGTTACGGGGCGGCGCGTCAGCGTCAACCCCGGCAAAGTTTCGTCAATCTAATCGGTTCGGGGGCGCGCTGAAGAGCGGGCACCCCGGCTCAGTGTCGCCAATTTAAATGATCCGGGGGCGCGCTGAAGAGCGGGCACCCCGGCATGCAAAGAAATCCGGTCGATCCCGGTTCCGGTCGGGAAGCAACAGGTCCCCCCCACTGGCGCCCAATCTTACTCCCGCCGGTTTTTGCCCGTCAATCCGCGGCTTTGCGCAGCTTCCCCTTCCGTGGCAACATCTTTCGGCTCCTGCCGGGCTCGCTGTTCCCCTTAGCTCCGGCCTCTGGTCCGACCCGCCCAGGATGTCCCCAGGAAGGAACGGAAGGTGGCCCAGATCCTCGACGGCAAGGCCGTCGCCGCCAATATCCGGGAGGAGCTGGCGGCCGTCATCGGCGAGCGGGTGCACCGCGGCTACCGGCCGCCGGGCCTGGCGGTGGTCCTGGTGGGATCGGATCCGGCTTCCCAGATCTACGTCCGCAACAAGCGGGCGGCCTGCGAACGAACCGGGATCCGCTCCTTTGCCTACGATCTCCCGGAAAGCGTCAGCCAGGAGGAGCTCCTGGCGGTGATCGCGGAGCTCAACGCCGATCCGGAGGTGGACGGCATCCTGGTCCAGCTTCCCCTGCCCGAGCATATCGATTCCTTCGCCGTCATCGAGGCGGTCGACACCGGCAAGGACGCCGACGGTTTCCATCCCTACAACCTGGGCCGCCTCGCCCAACGCGCGCCGGTATTACGGTCCTGCACCCCGCGCGGGGTGATCACCCTGCTTGAGTCCTACGGGATCGACCTCAAGGGCAAGGAGACCGTGATGGTAGGGGCCTCCAACCACGTCGGCCGACCCATGGCCCTGGAGCTGCTCCTGGCCGGGGCTACGGTGACCGTCTGCCATCGCTTCACGGGGGACCTGGAGCCCTACGTTCGCCGTTCCGAGCTGCTGGTGGTGGCTGTGGGACGGCCCGGACTGATCCCCGGCGACTGGATCCGCGAAGGGGCCGTCGTGGTGGACGTTGGCATGAACCGGCTCCCGGACAACCGTCTGGTGGGCGACGTCGAATTCGAGGACGCCTGCCAGCGGGCGAGCTGGATCACTCCTGTGCCCGGCGGCGTCGGCCCCCTCACCGTGGCGACCCTGCTGCAGAACACCCTGCAGGCCTGCGAGGGCCACGATCCGTCTACGTAGGGGTTCCCGTGGGGGATCCCTTTGTCGGATGACGCCTCCTCGGGATGATAGTCGTCATTGCGACCCGAGGCCGCGAGCGAAACGGGCTGCGAAGGAATCCGACCAAGACAGGGGTCGTACCCTGCCAAGCGGGGGATCTGGCGAAAGCGCCCTTCAGGGAGATTGCTTCGGATTCTGGCGAGTCCTCGCAATGACACCCCTTTCCCTGGCTGTCATTGCGAGCACAGCGAAGGAATCTCCCAAATGCGGGCTCCTCGGGGAGATCGCTTCGTCGCTTCGCTCCTCGCGATGACCGGATAAGCAAAAAAAGGCCGCGCCGGTTCCGGCGCGGCCCTTCTGCGTCGACGGGCGCTGAGCCACCACCATCAGGCAGTGGCCGCCTCCTCGTAGGCTCCCTGCTCCCGGCGGAAGACGAATCCGCCGCCTTCCACATCCACCCGGATGCGGTCGCCGGGATGGAAGTTCCCCGCCAAGATCTCCTTGGCCAGCGGGTTCTCCACTCGCTGCTGGAGGATCCGCTTGAGGGGCCGGGCACCGTAGACGGGATCGTAGCCGGCCTCGGCGACCTTCTCCAGGGCCTCCTCGGAGATCTCCAGGTCCATGTCCTTGTCCCGCACGCGGTCGCGCAAGTAGCGGGCCTGGATGCGCACGATCTCCTTGATCTGCTCCTGGTCGAGCTGCTGGAAGACGATCATCTCGTCCACCCGGTTCAGGAACTCCGGCCGGAACTCGTTGCGCACCACCTCCATCACGGCGTCCCGCACCTGGTCCTGGGATTGGCCCTCCATGGACACGATCCGGTCGGATCCCAGGTTGGAGGTCATGATCAGCACCGTGTTGCGGAAGTCCACGGTGCGACCGTGGCCGTCGGTCAGGCGGCCGTCGTCCAGGACCTGGAGCAGGATGTTGAAGACATCCGAGTGCGCCTTCTCGATCTCGTCGAGCAGGATCACCGCGTAGGGCCGGCGCCGTACCGTCTCGGTCAGGTAGCCGCCCTCCTCGTAGCCCACATAGCCGGGCGGGGCCCCGATGAGCCGGGCCACCGAGTGCTTCTCCATGTACTCGGACATGTCGATGCGGACCAGGGCCTCCTCCGAGTCGAACAGGAACTCGGCGAGGGCCTTGGACAGCTCGGTCTTGCCGACACCCGTGGGCCCGAGGAAGAGGAAGCTGCCGATGGGCCGGTTGGGGTCGGACAGGCCCGACCGCGACCGGCGGATTGCATCGGCCACCGACTCGACGGCGGCGGCCTGGCCCACCACGCGGTCGTGCAGGCGGTCCTCCATCTTGAGCAGCTTCTCGCGCTCGCCCTCGAGCATCCGGGAGACCGGGATGCCGGTCCAGCGGGAGACCACCTCGGCCACCTCGTTGTCGGTGACCTCCTCGCGCAGCATCTCGTGCGGAGCCTCGGAGGTCTCCTCGACCCGCCTCTCCAGCTCCGGGATCTTGGAGTACTGGATCTCGGCCACCCGATTTAGGTCGCCGGCGCGCTGGGCCTGCTGCATCTCGGCCTTGGCGCGCTCCAGCTCCTCCTTGGCGTGCTGGTGCTCCTCGATGGCGGCCTTCTCCTTCTCCCACTCACCGGAGATCTCGGCGAGCCTGGACTCCTGCTCGGCGATGGTGTCATCGAGGTCGGCCAAGCGCTTCTTGGAGGCCTCGTCGCTCTCCTTCTTCAGCGCCTCCCGCTCGATCTTGAGCTGGGTCAGGTGGCGCTCGATCTCGTCGATCTCCTCCGGCTTGGAGTCGATCTCCATGCGCAGGCGGCTCGCCGCTTCGTCGATGAGATCGATGGCCTTGTCCGGCAGCTTGCGGTCGGTGATATAGCGGTGCGAGAGCTTGGACGCGGCGACGATGGCCGGGTCCGTGATGCGCACGCCGTGGTGGACCTCGTACTTCTCCTTGAGCCCGCGCAGGATGGCGACGGTGTCCTCCTCCGAGGGCTCGTCCACCATGACCTTCTGGAAGCGGCGCTCCAGGGCGGCGTCCTTCTCGATGGTCTCGCGGTACTCATCGAGGGTAGTGGCGCCGATGCAGTGCAGCTCGCCGCGGGCCAGGGCCGGCTTGAGCATGTTGCCGGCGTCCATGGAGCCCTCGGCCTTGCCGGCGCCCACCACCATGTGGATCTCGTCAATGAACAGGATGATCCGGCCCTCCTCCTGCTCGATCTCCTGGAGGACGGCCTTCATCCGCTCCTCGAAGTCGCCCCGGTACTTGGCCCCGGCCATGAGGCTGCCCATGTCCAGGGACAGGACCCGGCGATCGCGCAGGGCCTCGGAGACCTCGTGGTTGACGATGCGCTGGGCCAGGCCCTCCACGATGGCGGTCTTGCCCACGCCCGCCTCGCCGATGAGCACGGGGTTGTTCTTGGTCCGGCGCTGCAAAACCTGCATGGTCCGGCGGATCTCGTCGTCGCGGCCGATGACCGGGTCGAGCTTGCCCTGGCTGGCCCGCTCCGTGAGGTCGATGGTGTACTTCTCCAGCGCCTCGCGCTGGTCCTCGGCGCCCGGATCGTCCACGTTCTCGCCGCCGGTGACCTGCTCGATGGCCTGCTCCAGGGCCTGGCGGTCGCCGCCGGCGTCCTTCAGGGCCTGGCCGGCGGGGCCCTTGTCCTCGGTCAGGGCGAGCAGGAAGTGCTCGGTGGCGATGTAGGAATCGCCGCGCTTGCTGGCCTCCTTGTCGGCGGCGTTCAGCAGATTGGCCAGATTCCGGGAGACGTAGATCTCCCCCGCCTCGCCGCCGGAGACCTGGGGCAGCTTGTCGATCTCGCGGCCGCAGGCCGAGCGCAGCCGATCCACCATGACCCCGGCCTTGGCCAGCACGGATCGCGCCGAGCCGCCCTCGGCGTCGAGGATGGCTGTGAGCAGGTGAACGGGCTCCACCTGCTGGTTGTCGCTCTGTAGGGCGAGGGACTGCGCGTCCTGCAGCGCCTGCTGGAATTTGGTCGTAAGCTTGTCCGTCCGCATGGGGCACTCCGCTTGGCTTCTCGGGGCCGCCTTCAGGCCGGAGCCGAAGGGAGAAGGCGGGAATGGACGGCCCATTCCGACCCTCTCCCGACCGCCACGGGCCTGCCCGGTCGGGGGAAGCGGCTCTATCCCCTAAATGGGGACGCGGACGGGTTTTTCAACCAAAGGGAAACGAACCGGGCCTCGCGCGAGACAAAGAACCGGCCCGGACCGAACCCCGATGAACCCCTGGCTCGGCCGAGACTCCAAGGGAGGGGTCACGGCATGGCGGGTCGGCGGGGATGGGCGGGTTGTCGCGTTCGGAGGAACGCGCTAGCCTTTTCAGGCTCGGCTTTTGTCCCACATGCTGGATTCCGGTGCCTTGGCCACGGGGCTGGACCCCCACGATCGCCTCGCCCGTTTCCCGGCAGCTCCGAGCACCTTCGCCCGGCCGGGGGAACCGGCCCTCCCGAGCCCTTCCGGGCCGGGACCATCGCGGAGATATCGACACATGGCGTCCATCTCGCAACGGGGCACCGGCCTATACAGGCCGGCGGCCAGCAAGGACAACTGCGGCGTCGGCTTCGTGGTCGACGCCAAGGGCCGGGCCAACCACGAGATCGTGGCCCAGGGCCTGGAGATCCTGCAGAACCTGGTCCACCGCGGCGCGGTCGGGGCCGACGCCCATACCGGCGACGGCGCCGGCATCCTCATCCAGAAGCCCCACACCTTCCTTACCAAGGTCGCGCGGGAGGCCGGCATCGAACTGCCCGGGGACCCGGCCGATTACGGCACCGGGCTGGTCTTCCTGCCGCACGACGAAGCCTCGGCCAGCGAGTGCACGGCCACCGTCGAGCGCATCGCCGCCGAGGAGGGCCAACAGGTCCTGGGCTGGCGCGACGTCCCGGTTACTCCGGACGCCATCGGCGACATCGCCCGCAGCCGGCTGCCCACCATCCGCCAGGTCTTCATCGGCCGCGGTGAGGCCACTCCGGCGGATCGACTGGAGCTCAAGCTCCTGGTGATCCGCAAGCGGGTGGAGCATGCCGTCAGCGAGGGGCACCCCGAGGTGGCGGACTACTTCCACATCCCCAGCCTCTCGGCCCGGACCCTCATCTACAAGGGCCTGCTCATGGGCTCCCAGGTGCCGGCCTTCTTCCCGGACCTGACCGATGAGGACATGACCTCGGCCCTGGCGCTGGTGCACCAGCGCTTCTCGACCAATACGCAGCCGACTTGGCCGCTGGCCCAGCCCTGCCGGGTGATCGCCCACAACGGCGAGATCAACACAATCCAGGGCAACCACTACATGCTGCGGGCTCGCGAGTCCGTCATGGCCCCTCAGCGCGACAGCGCGGGCTTCGCGCAACCCTTTGCGCGTTCCCAAGCCCAGGAGGCCTTCGGCGAGGACCTGGGGCGGATCTTCCCGACCATCGAGGACGGGCTGTCCGACTCGGCGTGCCTGGACGCGGCCATCGAGCTGTTCACCGCGGCCGGGCGCTCCCTGCCCCACGTGCTCATGATGCTGATCCCGGAGGCGTGGAGCACCGATCCCTTCATGCCCGACGACCTGAAGGGTTTCTACGAGTACCACGCGACCCTCATGGAGCCGTGGGACGGCCCCGCCGCCGTGGCCTTCACCGACGGCACCCGCATCGGGGCGACCCTGGACCGCAACGGCCTGCGCCCGGCGCGCTACGTGGTGACCGAGGATGACCTGGTGGTGATGGCCTCGGAGGTGGGGGTGCTGCCCATCCCAGAGGAGAAGATCGTCTTCAAGGAGCGCCTCCACCCGGGCAAGATCTTCATGGTCGACACCGAGCGCGGCCGGATCATCCCCGACCTGGAGGTCAAGCAGGAGGTGGTGGGCCAGGCCCCCTACCGCGATTGGGTTGGCGAGCACCTGCTTCGCCTGGACGAGATGCCTATCCCCAAGGGGGTCGAGCGCGAGCCGCACCGGCCCCTGCGTGAGCTCCAGCGCGCCTTCGGCTACACCTACGAGGAGCTCAACCTGCTGCTCAAGCCCATGGCCGACACCGGCTCCGAGAGCGTCGGCTCCATGGGCGACGACACCCCCATGGCGGTGCTCTCCGAGCGGCCCCGGCTGCTGTTCGACTACTTCAAGCAGCTCTTCGCCCAGGTAACCAATCCGCCCATCGATCCCATCCGGGAGGAGCAGGTCATGTCCCTGGTCTCCTACCTGGGAGGCGAGGGCAACGTGCTGGAGCAGACCCCGGAGCAGGCCCGCCGGGTGGAGCTCAAGCACCCCGTCCTGACCCAGGCGGAGATCGACAAGCTGCGCTTCTGCAGCGACGTGGCCTGCCGGTCCGCCTTCCTGGAGGCCACCTTCCCGGCCGGCGAGGGTCCGGAAGGCCTGGAGCCGGCCCTTGAGCGCCTGTGCCAGCGCGCCGAGGAGGCAGTGCGCGACGGGGCCGCTGTGCTGATCCTGTCCGACTACAGCGTGGACGAGGCCAACGCCCCCATCCCGAGCCTGCTGGCCACCGCGGCGGTGCACCACCACCTGATCCGGGCCGGTCTGCGCACCAAGACCAGCCTCGTGATGGAGACCGGCGAGGCCCGCGAGGTAGCCCACTTCGCGCTCCTCATCGGCTACGGCGCCGGGGCGGTGTATCCCTACCTGGCTTTCGAGACCCTGGACGACATGTCCGAGCGGGGCCTGATCGGCGACGACCTGGACCGCGACTCCATCCACCACCACTACATCCAGGCGGTGGGCAAGGGCCTGTTCAAGATCTTTTCGAAGATGGGCATCTCCACCCTGCAGAGCTACTGCGGGGCCCAGATCTTCGAGGCCCTGGGCCTGTCCCGGGAGCTGGTGGAGCGCCACTTCCGCGGCACCGTGACCCAGATCTCCGGGGCCGGGCTACGCGAGATCGGCGCCGACGCGCTGGAGCGCCACGCGATTGCCTACCACACCCCGCACCCGTCGGAGCTCTCCCTGAACCGGGGCGGGCACTACTTCTGGCGCACCGACGGCGAGAGCCACGCCTGGAACCCGGACACCATCACCCTGCTCCAGCGCGCCGCCGGCACCAACGACTACGACCTGTACGCCAAATATTCGGCCGCGGTGAATGCCAACCGGGACAAGGGCGGCGCCCTGCGGGGTCTGTTCCTGCTGGCCTCCGAAGCGGAGGGCCACGAGGTGGCCGGCGCCGAGTTCCAGGACGACGAATGGTACGAGGCCGTGCCGTCCGGCGACGATCACGCCGGGCCGGCCTCCATCCCCATCGAGGAGGTGGAGCCGGCCGAGGCCATCATGCAGCGCTTCACCACCGGGGCCATGTCGTATGGCGCCATCTCGCGGGAGGCCCACGAGAACCTCGCCATCGCCATGAACCGCATCGGCGGGCGCTCCAACTCCGGCGAGGGCGGCGAGGACCCCGTGCGCTACAATCCCTACCCCAACGGCGACCTGGCGCGCTCGGCCATCAAGCAGATCGCCAGCGGCCGCTTCGGGGTCAGCACCTACTACGCGGTCAACGCCGACGAGCTCCAGATCAAGATGGCCCAGGGGGCCAAGCCCGGCGAGGGCGGCCAGATTCCCGGACACAAGGTGGACGAGAGCATCGCCCGGGTGCGCAACGCCACCCCCGGGGTGCCGCTGATCTCGCCGCCGCCCCACCACGACATCTACTCTATCGAGGACCTGGCCCAGCTCATCTTCGACCTCAAGAACGTCAATCCGGACGGCAACGTCTCGGTGAAGCTGGTGGCCAAGGCCGGGGTGGGCACGGTGGCCGCGGGGGTGGCGAAGGCCAAGGCCGACCTCATCACCATCTCCGGCGACTCCGGCGGCACGGGGGCGAGCCCCAACACCTCCATCAAGAACGCCGGGATCCCCTGGGAGATCGGCGTCGCCGAGACCCAGCAGGCCCTGGTGGCCAACCAGCTCCGCGACCGGGTCACCGTCCAGACCGACGGCAACATGCTGAACGGGCGGGACGTGATCATCGCCGCCCTCCTGGGCGCCGAGGAGTACGCATTCGGCACCACCTCCCTGGTGGCCGAGGGCTGCATCATGATGCGCAAGTGCCACCTGAACACCTGCCCGGTGGGCGTGGCGACGCAGGATCCCTACCTGCGCAAGAAGTTCACCGGCAAGCCCGAGGACATCCTCAACTTCTTCCGGATGGTGGCCGAGGAGGTCCGCTCCTACATGGCCGATCTGGGCTTCCGCACCATGGATGAGATGATCGGCCATACCGAGATGCTGGTGCAGCGGGACATGGCCGGCTTCGCCAAGGCCCGCGGCCTCGACCTGTCCCCTCTGCTGGAGCGGGTGGATTCCGGCAGCGAGTCCCTGCACAAGGTCCGGGAGCAGGACCACAAGATCCACGACATCCTCGACCGGGAGCTCATCGAGCGCGCCAAGCCGGCCCTGGACAACGCCACGCCGGTCTCCTTCGAGTGCGACATCCGCAACCGCAACCGCACCACCGGCGCCATGCTCGGCGGCGAGGTGGCCAAGCGCTTCGGCGCCGACGGCCTGCCGGAAGACACCATCCAGATCACCTTCCGCGGCACCGCCGGTCAGAGCTTCGGGGCCTTCGCCACCAACGGCATGAGCCTGACCCTGTTCGGCGACGCCAACGACTACATGGGCAAGGCCTTGTCCGGGGGACGGATCGTGGTGCGTCAGCCGGAGGGCTCCCGGCTCGATCCGGAGAAGAACATCATCGCCGGCAACGTGCTGCTCTACGGCGCCACCGGCGGCGAGGTCTTCATCCAGGGCGTGGTGGGTGAGCGCTTCGCCGTGCGCAACTCCGGCGTCCACGCCGTGGCCGAGGGCTGCGGGGCCCACGGCTGCGAGTACATGACCGGCGGCGTGGTCGCCATCATCGGCAAGACCGGGCGCAACTTCGCCGCCGGCATGAGCGGCGGCGTCGCCTACGTCCTGGACGAGGACGGCCTCTTCGAGCAGCGGCTGAACCGCGGCCTGGTGGAGGTGGAGTCGGTGGACGACGAGGACGCCGACGCCCTGGTGGAGCTGATCGAGCGCCACGTCGCCTTTACCGGCTCGACCAAGGGCCAGAGGATCCTGGACCAGTGGCGGATGTTCCTGCCGCGGTTCGTGAAGATCATCCCGACCGAGTACCGGCGGGTGATGGAGCAGCGCCGGCGCGCGGCCCGCAAGCCCACCGAGACCGCCTAGCCGGCTCTGGGCCTTACGGAGGAAACAGTGGGTCAGATCGACGGCTTCATGAAGTTCCCCCGCAAGGGCGCCCCGCTGCGCCCCGTGGAGGTGCGTCGCTACGACTACCAGGAGCTCTACCAGGACCACTCCGATGAGGAGCTGGGCATCCAGGGCGCGCGCTGCATGGACTGCGCCATCCCCTATTGCCAGACGGACACCGGCTGCCCCGTGGACAACCTCATCCCGGAGTGGAACAACCTAGTCTACATCGGGCAGTGGCACGAGGCCCTGGAGCGCCTCCACGAGACCAACAACTTCCCCGAGTTCACGGGCTGGCTCTGCCCCGCCCCGTGCGAGAGCGCCTGTACCCTCGACTTGGTCGAGGACGCCCCGGTCACCATCAAGAACATCGAGCGCCAGATCATCGAGCGGGGCTTCCAGGAGGACTGGGTGCACCCCCTGTCCCCCGAGCCGGCCACCGGATTCCGGGTGGCCGTGGTGGGCTCGGGCCCGGCGGGGCTGGCCGCCGCCCAGCAGCTCGCCCGCTGGGGCCACGAGGTCGTGGTCTTCGAGAAGAACGACCGCATCGGCGGCCTGCTGCGCTACGGCATCCCCGATTTCAAGATGGCCAAGTTCCGGGTCGATCGGCGCCTGGAGCAGATGGAAGCCGAAGGCGTGCAATTCCAGACCGGCGTCGACGTGGGCCGGGACGTCACCGCCGACGAGCTGCGGGGGCAGTACGACGCGGTGATCCTCGCCGGCGGCGCCGAGAAGCCCCGCGACCACGAGGTGCCGGGCCGGGACCTGGCCGGCATCCACTTCGCCATGCCCTACCTGGTCCAGCAGAACCGGCTCAACGCCGGCGACTTTTTGGGCCCGAACGAGCAGCGGATCACCGCCGAGGGCAAGAACGTGCTGGTCCTCGGCGGCGGCGATACCGGCGCCGACTGCGTCGGCACCGCGATCCGCCAGGGCGCCGCCAGCATCCGCCAGCTCAACATCCACCCCGAGCCGCCGCACGAGCGCTCGGACCAGACCCCCTGGCCCGAATGGCCCTACAAGCGCATGGACTCCGCCGCCCACGACGAGGGCTGCGAGCGCCTGTGGCGGCTCTACGTGAAGTCCTTCACCGGCGACAACAGCGGCCACGTGGCCCAGGCCAACTGCATTACGGTCAAATCGGCCCAGCGCCGGCCCGACGGCACCCGCGAGCTGATCGAGGAGCCCGGCGGCGATGTCGACCTCGACGTGGAGCTGGTGCTCATCGCCATCGGCTTCGCCGGGCCCTACTCCGATCCGCTCCTGGAGGATCTCGGGGTCACCCCCGACGAACGGGGTAACGCCACGGCAGATCCCGGCACCCGCATGACCAACGTGGAAGGGGTGTTCTCCTCCGGGGACATGTACCGCGGCGCCAGCCTCATCGTCTGGGCCATCCACGACGGCCGCCAGGCCGCCGAGGGCGCCCACCGCTACCTCATGAGGGAGCGGGTGCAGCGCAGCATCCGCGAGGTGGCCGACTGAGGCCTTCCTCGCGCCCTCCGGTCTAAGCCTCGCCCTTCAGCGCCAGGGCCCGGCGGTAAAGCTCGTCCTTGGTACGGCCCGTCAGCCGGGCGACCACCCGCGCGGCCCGGCTCGGCGGCAGCTCTCCCATCAGCGCCTCCAGCATGGCGTCGGCGTCCGGCGCCTCCCTTTCCCCTTGGCTCCTGGCCTGAGCGGCCCCGGCGACGCAGACCGTGACCTCCCCGCGGCTGGTCTCGTCCCCCGCGGCGAAGGCCTCCGCCAGCTCCCGCAGGGACCCACGGCGGACCGTCTCGAAGCGCTTGGTGAGCTCGCGGGCGACCAGGGCCGGGCGCTCGTCCCCGCAGACATCCGCCAGCTCGGCCAGCAGCCCGCCGATGCGCCGCGGCGACTCAAACAGGACCACGCTCCGGGACTCCCCAACGATGGCCCGCAAGCGGGACTTGCGGTCGGCGCCCTTGGGGGGTAGGAAGCCCTCGAATACGAACCGGTCCGCGGACAGCCCCGCCACCGAGAGGGCGGCGGTAACCGCGCTGGGCCCCGGCACCGTCCGGACCGGCAGGCCCGCTTCGTGGGCGGCGGCGACGAGGCGAGCCCCCGGATCGGAAACCCCGGGCACACCGGCGTCGGTAACCAGCGCCAGATCGGCCCCGGACCGGAGGCGCTCCACCAGGGCCGGGATCCGGGCCTCCTCGTTGTGGGCGTGGAGGGCGATGCGCTCGGCACGGATGCCGAGATCCCCGGTCAGACGCTGCACGTGACGGGTGTCCTCGGCTAGAATCGCGGAGACCATCCCCAGGACCTCCGCCGCCCTCGGGCTCAGGTCGCCCCGGTTGCCGATGGGGGTGGCGACCACGTATAACGTGCCGGAATCCACCGCGCTTTCCGCTCTCCGCTGGTTATCGGGAAAGGGCCCCGCTTGCCGCACCGAAGCCTGCTGCGCCCGTGCCTTCTGCTGAGCGCCATCGCGGTCGCGATCACCGCGTGCGCCCCGGGTCCGCCGCCCGAGCCGGAGGAGCCGGAGAAGCCGCCCGAAGAGGAGCCGCCGAAGGATCCCGGGGCCCTTCAGGAAGCCGGCCGCTACGCGGAGGCCGCCGAAGCCTATGGCGCCCGAGCCGAAGATGCCGAAGGCGCCCAGGCGGCCCGCCTGCGCTACCGCCAGGCCCGGGCGCTGGCCCTGGCGGGGGAGGACCCCCGAGCCCGCGAGGTTCTGCAGCGCCTGGAGGATACCGAGGTGGAAGCCAAGGCCCGACTCCTACGGGCACGGATCCATCTCCGTCACCGGCGCTATGACGAGGCTCGGCCCCTTCTGGAGGACTTGGCCGCGGTCCGCGGGGAGGCCACCCTTCCCAACGGGCTCCGCGAAGAGGCCCTGGACTACCTGGCTCAGCTCCATCTCGCCCGGAGGCAGCCGGGCCCAGCCTTCGACACCCTTGTGGAGCGCCACCGACTTCTGGAAGAAGGCAAGCGGGAGCCCAGTCTCACCCGCATCCGCTACGTCCTCGGGGCCATACCCGAGAAGCTCCTGGAGGAGCGCATCGACGCCGCCGGGACCGATTTCCCCGCCGGCTACCTCCGCTTCGAGCGCCTCATGCGCCGGGCCACCCGTCAGGCCCTGGCTCAGACGAAGCGGGAGCTGAACGGTTGGCTGGAGCGCTACGGCGAGCATCCCCTGGCGGCTATTGTGCGCAACCGGCTGCAGCGGGTCCAGGAAGCCCCCCTGCGCCTGGCGGTGCTGTTGCCCCTGGACTCCCGGTACGGGTCGGTGGCCGAGGCCCTGCTCCAGGGGATGCTGGCCGGTTACTACCAAACGGACCGGGGCGCCGGCATCAGCGTGGAGGTCTTCGATACCAGGGGAAGCGCCGAAGGCCTGCGGGGGGCCGTAGCCAAGGTGCGCGAGGGGGAGTTCGCGGCCATCATCGGTCCCCTCACCCAGGCGGGGGCACGGACCCTTTCCGGCAGGGACGAGTCCCCCGAAAACGGAGACAACCCCGATTCGCAGCGGGCGCCCTCCGCGGATTCGGCCGACGCGGAAGCACCGGACGAGGAAGACCAATCCGCCCTGGCCGAAGGGCTGCCCCCGACTCTGCTCCTAAATACCACCCGGGACTGGGCCCGGGCTTCGCAGAACCTGTTCCAGCTCGGCCTGGATCCCGAAGAGGAGGCCCGGCAGGTCGCCGAGTTCGCCTACCAGCAAGGCCACCGCCAGGGGGGGGTGCTCTACCCGGACAGCGATTGGGGGCGGCGCATGGTGCGGGCCTTTCAGGCCCGGTGGCAGGAGCTGACCGGGACCACCCGCGCCCTGCACGCCTTCGATCCGGATGAGACCGACCACTCCCCGGTGCTCCAGGAGCTCCTGGCCCTGGATGAGGTGGCCGTCCGGGAGAGGGGGCTGAAGGAGACGCTCGGGATCGATCTTCCCGAGTACGAGACCCCACCTCACCGGGAGGACCTCGATTTCCTGTTCCTGGCCTCGGAGACCCGCAGCGCCCGCCTTATCCAGCCCCAGCTCGAGTTCTTCGCCGCCGGGGACATCCCCCTGCTTGCCACGAGCCACGTCCACGACCCGAGCGATACCCGGTCCGACCGCCAGGACATGGACGGCATCCGCTTCCTGCAGCTCCCCTGGTTCCTGGATCCCCTGCCCCGGCATGCCCGGGCAGCGGAGGCACTAGGCGACAGCTACCCGGACCAAGGGGGCAGCCTGGAGCGAATCCAGGCCCTGGGCTACGATGCCTACACCCTGACGGTGGGGGCGTGGCGTCGGAGCCTGCTCCTGGACGAGCCCCAGGGGGAGGCCTTGCGCCGGATGCAGATGGAAGGGGGAACCGGCCGGCTGACCGTGACCGAGCAGGGCCGGGTACAGCGGAACCTCCAATGGGCGGAGTACCAGAACGGGCGCATCTTCCCCCTGCCCGGCATGCTTGGACCGGGGTCCTGATGCCGCGGACCGCCGCCCAGCGCGCCGGAGCCGAGGCCGAGGAGCGCGCCCTCAAGCACCTCCGACGAAAAGGCCGCCACCACTGCCTGGCCCGGAACTTCCGGACCCCGGGCGGCGAGGTGGATCTGGTGACCTTGGAGGGGGAGGTCCTGGTCTTCGTCGAGGTGCGCGCGCGCACCCGATCGGAATACGGGCTTCCCGAGGAGACGGTGGGACCGCGCAAGCGCCAGCGCCTGCAGCGGGCGGCCCGGGCCTACCTGGCCAGCAATCCCGACCAGGGCCGGCGCCGCTGCCGGTTCGATGTGGTCGCGGTGGACGGGCAGGGCCTGCGCTGGATCCGCGATGCCTTCCAGGCCGACACGGGGCAGGGCACCTAGCATGGGAACGGGCGGACAAGCCCCCGAAGACCGGGTGCGGGAGCTGTTTCGGGAGAGCGCCGAGGTCAAGCGCCGCAGCGCCGACGGCCTCGCCCCGGAGATTGCTCGGGCGGCCCGCCGCATCGCCGAGGTCCTACGCGGCGAGGGCAAGGTCCTGGCTTGCGGCAACGGGGGCTCGGCGGCCGACGCCCAGCACTTCGTCGGCGAGCTGGTAAATCGCTTCGAGCGGGAGCGCCCGCCCCTGGCGGCGATCGCCCTCGGCACCAATCCGGTTACGGTCACCGCCACCGCCAACGACTACGCCTTCCAGGGCATCTACGCCAAGGAGGTGCGGGCTTTGGGCGGAACCGGGGACCTGCTCCTGGCCATCTCCACCTCGGGGCGATCCCCGAACATCACCGCCGCCGCGGAGGCGGCCCGGGACGCCGGCCTCGGCCTGATCGTGCTTACCGGCGGGCAGGGCGGGGAGCTGGCGGCAATGGCGCGGGGCGAAGGGGACGTCGTCCTCAGCGTGGAGTCCCGCTCCACCGCCCGCATCCAGGAGGTGCACATCCTGATCCTGCACACCCTGTGCGAATTGCTGGACCGGGAGCTCTTCGGGGAGCCGAAGTAAAAAAGCAAAGGGCGCAACGCGCCGTCGGAGGAATGTTGAAGGGCGGTTAAGGGAAGCTTGGTATCGGGAGCCGACGCCGGGGGATCCCGGGGAAAGCACGTCATCGCGAGCCGCAGCGAAGCAATCTTTCAAATGGGGCTCCCTTGGGAGATTACTTCGTCGCCTCGCGGCTCCTCGTAATGACAGTAACCCTAGCCGTCATGAAGAGACGACTAGGTTCTCAATCCCTACCTTCTTGGCACACTTGCCCTCCATAGTGGCTCAGTCGATAAGCTTCTTCCGGACCCACTCCACCCCTTCCTCCCGCGTCGTGAAAGCCCCGTCGAGCTGGGCCTTGAAGGTCCGGTCAAGCCACGCCCCCATCTCCGGACCCGGGCTGATCCCCAGCTCCGCCAGATCCCTTCCCTGCACCAGGGGCTGGGGGGCCTTGCCCAGCAGATCCTCGCCGGCCCAGATCGCCCGGGCTCGCTCCCCCGCCGGATAATCCCTCCCCTGGCCGCGGGCCTCAGCCTGGGCCTCGGCCAGGCGCAGCAGGAGATCGGAATCGACCCGCAGCGCCAGCCGGCGGTAGGCGGGCGGCTCCGCACCCCCTTCCAGGAGCCGGTCGATTTCGTCCTGCTCCCGGGCCAGTGCCGCCACCGCAGCCTGACGATCCCGGTTGCGGTCCACGCCGGCCAGGAATACTGGAATGCGGGCGGCGGCCGAGCCGGGGTGGTCCGGGGCGATCCAGTGCCCGGCACGGAGCCGGGTGGCGTCGGGGCGGCCCGAGGCCGCTAGCAGGGCGTTGAGCAGGAGTGGCCAGTCGCGCTCGCGCTCACCGGTTCGCCGGATCGCCGCCGAGTCCAGAACCGCGCGGGTATGGCCCCAGGCGTCCTCGGCCTGCCAGGTCCGCGGCACCGGAGTGCCCAGCTGGGCCCGCAGGGTCGGGAAATGGCGCTCGGCCCCGGTGTAGATAAGGGCGTCCAGGCCCCGGCCGGGGCGCTCGGCGCCCAGGAGCCAGCGCTCCAGCTCCTGGCCGATGCGCTCCCAGGCCACGCCAGCCAGATCCAGGCGACGGCATAGGGCCCCCGTTTCCGGGGCGATCCGGAACCCTAGCTCGGCTTGCAGGCGCACCACCCGAAGCAGGCGCAATGGATCCTCGACGAAGGTCGAGGCATCCACGTGGCGGAGCCGGCCCGCGCGGAGATCGGCCCGGCCGCCGTAGAAGTCCAGGATGTCCCCGGTGAGCGGATCCCGCAGCAGGGCATTGACGGTCAGATCGCGCCGCCGGCTGGCCGCCTCGGGGGCGAGTCCGGGGTCCTCGGTGCCCCCTGGCCCCTGCGGCAGGGCGATCTCCACCCCCTTTAGCACGTAGACCCCCATCCGGGCGCCCACCCGGCGCACGGGGCCGAACCGGGCGATCACCGACTCCAAGGCCTGAGCGCTCAGGCCGTAGACCTCCAGATCGGTATCCCGAGGCGCGCGCCCCAGGAGGCGATCGCGCACGGCCCCGCCGGCCTCCAGGACGCGCCCTCCCGCCTCCCGGACGGTGCCCGCGAAGGACTCGATCCAGGACGTCCGGCTTGTCTCCTCGGCCATGGTGCCCTCGCCGTGCTTGGCCCCGCCTCTACGCAAACGGCCACCCCGTGCTATGTTGCCAGCCATGAGCGCGCACCCCCGAGCCGCCCGGCGCATGGCTGACATTGCGCCCTTCCACGTCATGGACCTGCTGGCCCGGGCGGGAGCCCTGGAGGCGGAAGGCCGGGACATCGTCCACATGGAGGTGGGCGAGCCGGACTTCCCGACCCCCGAGCCCATCCGGGAGGCGGGCCGGGCCGCCCTGGCCGCGGGACGCACCCACTACACCCCGGCCGGGGGCCTGCCCGAGCTGCGCCGGGCCATCGCGGAACTCTACCGGGAGCGCCACGGCCTCGATGTGGCCCCCGAGCGGATCGTGGTGACCCCGGGAGCCTCCGGCGCCCTCCAGCTCATCATGGGGGTCTTGGTGGACCCGGGCACCCGGGTCCTGCTCCCGGACCCCGGCTACCCCTGCAATCCCCAGTTCATCCGGGCCTTCGAGGGTGAGCCCGTGCGGGTCCCGGTGGCACCGGAGAGCCGCTACCAGCTCACTCCGCGGCACCTCGTCGACCACTGGGACGATGCCACCGCCGCAGCCATGGTGGGCTCGCCCTCGAACCCCACCGGCACCCTGGTTACGGAGCCGG
>JAHEOG010000036.1 GCA_018609925.1 Gammaproteobacteria bacterium | reverse complement strand
TGCCGGGAGGAACCCTTTCCCGATCCCTTCCATGGCAGCCAAAAAGCATGACAGCCAGGGAGGAGTGTAGCCCATGGCTCAGCGTCCCCCGGCCCGCTACAGCCCCAACGGGCTCCTTCCCGAAGATGGCTCCATCCCGGGTCCTATCTACGAGGCCCTGCCCATTGTCTACCTGGTTGTCGCGGTGGCGCTGGTCTTCATCGTGGACTCGCCCGTGATCTTCGTGTCCAGCGCCTTGTTTGGCGCGGCCGGGGTTTGGGTCCTGATGATGCGCGCCCGCTTCCGCCGAGACCTCCTCTAGCCTAATCGCCGGGGGTCCAGTAACCGGGGCAGTCCACCTGGACGAGTCTGGCGGGCCTACTGTCCAGACGGGCCGCCGTGAGGGATCCGCCCCAGATGCAGCCCGAATCCAGTCCCAGGGTGGCCTTCCCCCGGTGCAGGCCCTGGGCCGCCCAGTGCCCGTAGACGATCGGTGTCGTTCGGGTGCCCCGGTCCGGGTGAGCGTGCCAGGGTCGGAATCCCCGGCCCTCCGGGGGTGTGCCCCCCCAGAAGAATTCCCCCTCCGCGGTGCAGTATCGGGTCCTGGTCAGGACAGCCGCGCTGAACCGCAGCCACTGCCATTGCTCCCGGGGATCCGGATCCCGTTTCGGCAGGGGATCGGCCGAGAGGCTCGCTGCCAGCCCCGGACCGTTCGGCCCCTGCAGGAAGGCCTCCACCGCGCGGGCCCGGTGCCGGGTTTCGGCCAGGTCCCAGTGGGGGTGCAGGCCGGCGTGGACCATGGCCCAGCCGATGTCCTGATCCCAGTGGAAGAGGGGCTGGTGGCGCAGCCAATCGATCAGCTCCTCGGCGTCCGGGGCTTCCCGAACCTCTACCGCGGTGTCCTTTCCCTGGGGTGGGAGGCCCCCAAGGACGAGAGCAAGCAGGTGGATGTCGTGGTTCCCCAGAACCGGCCGGACCGCTGGGCCCAGCCCGCGCAAGCGGCGCAGGACCTCGGCCGAGCCGGGTCCTCGGTTGACCAGATCCCCCACCAGCCATAGCCGGTCCGCAGCCGGATCGAAGCCCGCGCGCTCCAGCAGGGCTTCCAGCTCCGTTGCGCAGCCTTGGATGTCGCCGATCGCGTAGGTCGCCATTCGGCGGACTCCGGTCCTCGATTGCCACCGTGACGTACGGCCCCATCGGCGTCCGGGTGGGACGCCGACTCTGCGGGAAGGTTCCCGGAGCGGGGAAACGGTGGGGCCAAAATAAGAACGCCGGAGCAGGGGGCTCCGGCGGCAAAAAAATGGAGCGGGCCGGGAAAAGGGGGGGGAAACCGGACACCGCTCCACCGGGCCTTGCGGCCCTAAATCGGTCTGGTTATTCGCGCCGGAACCTCGGGGGCGCAACCACTAGGACGAAGCACAGGGGATTTTGGTTCCATCGGAAGGACTCTCGCGCAGCCCCTGTTCGGATCATTTTTAGGCAAGCGAGCATAGCTCGAAGGTTACCGGCCTGTCAAAGCCCTTCTGGTCGGGATCTGAGCCGCGCCTCGGGCCTCTGGCGACGGCCCTAAGGGGCCTGCTTCGCCTCCGGGATGCTGACCCCGAGGATCTCGGCCAGGTAGCGCCCCGTATAGCTCTGCGGCGCACTCGCCACCTCCTCCGGGGAGCCCGTCGCGATCACTTCGCCGCCGCCTTCGCCGCCCTCGGGCCCCAGGTCCAAAAGCCAGTCGGCGGTCTTGATGACGTCCAGGTTGTGCTCGATGACCACCACGGTGTTGCCGTGCTCGCGCAGGCGGTGCAGCACCCGCAGGAGCTGGCGGATGTCGTCGAAGTGCAGGCCCGTGGTCGGCTCGTCGAGGATGTAGAGGGTACGGCCGGTGTCCCGCCGGGCCAGCTCGCGCGCCAGCTTGACCCGCTGGGCCTCGCCGCCCGAGAGGGTGGTGGCGCTCTGGCCCAGCTTGATGTAGGAAAGTCCGGCCTCGATCAGGGTCTGGAGGCGGTTGGCCACGGCGGGAACGGGATCGAAGAAGTCCCGGGCCTCCTCCACCGTCATCTCCAGGACCTCGTGGATGTTCTTGTCCTTGTACCGGACCTCCAGGGTCTCGCGGTTGTAGCGCAGGCCCTCGCACTCGTCGCAGGGTACGAAGGCGTCGGGCAGGAAGTGCATCTCCACCTTGATCAGGCCCTCCCCCTGACAGGCCTCGCACCGACCGCCCTTGACGTTGAAGGAGAATCGCCCCGGCTTGTAGCCCCGCGCCCGGGCTTCCGGAGTGCCGGCGAACAGCTCGCGGATGGGTGTGAACACCCCGGTGTAGGTGGCGGGGTTGGAGCGCGGGGTGCGGCCGATGGCCGACTGGTCGATGCTGACCACCTTGTCGATGCGCTCGGTGCCGAAGATGGCCGTGTGGGGCGCCGGCTGGGTGCGGGCGCCGTGGAGGTCGCGGGCGAGGGCCTTGCCGAGGGTGTCGTTGATCAGGGTGGACTTGCCCGATCCGGACACGCCGGTAACGCAGGTGAGAAGCCCCAGCGGCAGGTCCACGGTGACCTCGGCCAGGTTGTGGCCGCGCGCCCCTTCGATGGTGAGATGGTTCTCCTCCTGGGGCGGCGTGCGCCACTCGGGGATGGGGATGGCCTCCCGCCCGGCCAGGTAATCCCCGGTGAGGCTGCCCGGGGTGGCCGCGATCTCCTCGGGGGTGCCGGTGGCCACCACGTAGCCCCCGTGGTTGCCGGCCCCGGGGCCCATGTCGATGACGTGGTCGGCGGCGCGGATGGCCGACTCGTCGTGCTCCACCACGATCACGGTGTTGCCCAGGTCCCGCAGGTGCTCCAGCGTCGCCAGCAGGCGATGGTTGTCGCGGGGGTGGAGGCCGATGGAGGGCTCGTCGAGGACGTACATCACCCCCACCAGCCCCGCCCCGATCTGGCTGGCCAGGCGGATGCGCTGGGCCTCGCCGCCGGAGAGGGTGTCCGCCGAGCGGTCCAGGGTAAGGTAGTCCAGACCCACATCCATCAAGAAGGACAGGCGGTCGTCGATCTCCTTGAGGATGCGCTCGGCGATCTGGGCGCGGCTGCCGGTGAGCTCCAGCCCCCGGAAGAAGGCCAGGATGCGGTGGACGGGATCGGCGACCACCTCGTGGAGCGGCCGGCCGCCCACCAGCACGTGGCGCGCCTCGATGCGTAGCCGGGAGCCGCCGCAGTCGGGGCAGGGCTCCTCGGTGATGTACTTGGCCAGGTCCTCGCGCACCGCGGGGGACTCGGTCTCCCGGTAGCGCCGCTCCAGATTGGGGATTACGCCCTCGAAGGGCATGTCCCGGGTGTGGGCGTTGCCGGACTCCGTCTCGAAGCGGAAGCGGATGGCCTCGCCGCCGGAGCCGTACAGGATGACCCGCTGGACCTCGTCGGTGAGGTTTGCGAACGGCGTCTCGGTGTCGAAGCCGTAGTGGTCCCCCAGGGCCTCCAGCATCTGGAAGTAGAAGTGGCTGTGGCGCTTGTCCCACGGGCGGATGGCGCCCTCGCGTAGGGTCCAGTCGGGATGCGGGATCACCCGCTGCGGGTCGAAGGAGCTGATGACCCCGAGCCCGTCGCAGGTGGGGCAGGCCCCGTGCGGGTTGTTGAAGGAGAACATCCGGGGCTCGAGGTCTGGATAGGAGACATTGCAGTCGGGGCAGGCGAAGCGCTCCGAGAACAGCAGCTCCGCGCCGCCCTCGGGCTGGACCTGGACCAGGCCCTCGCCGTGGCGCAGTCCCGTCTCCAGGGACTCGGCGAGTCGCCCCCGCTGGTCGGGACGGACCTTGAGCCGATCCACCACCAGCTCGATGGTGTGGACCCGCTTGCCGTCCAGGTCCGGCAACCCCGTATCCAGCTCCACCATCTCGCCGTCGACGCGGGCCCGGATGAAGCCCTGGGACCGCACCCGCTCCAGCAGCTCGCGGTGCTCGCCCTTGCGGCCGCGGACGATGGGCGCCAGCAGGTGGAGCCGGGTGCCCTCCTCCAGGGACAGGACCTGATCCACCATCTGGGTCACCGTCTGGGCGCGGATGGGCCGCCCGCAGGAGTGGCACACGGGCTCGCCCACCCGGGCGTAGAGCAGGCGCAGGTAGTCGTAGATCTCGGTGACGGTGCCCACGGTGGAGCGGGGGTTGTGGGAGGCGGTCTTCTGCTCGATGGAGATGGCCGGGGACAGGCCCTCGATGGACTCCACTTCCGGCTTGCTCATCATGTTGAGGAACTGGCGGGCGTAGGCGGAGAGGCTCTCCACGTAGCGCCGCTGGCCGTCGGCGTAGAGGGTGTCGAAGGCGAGGGAGGATTTGCCCGATCCGGAGACCCCGGTGATGACCACCAGGCGGTCGCGCGGGATGTCCACGTGGATGTTGCGCAGATTGTGGGTGCGCGCGCCGCGGACTTGGATCTGGTCCATCGAGCTCGTTTCGCCTGCCGAAGGGAAACCGTGTATCATAGCCCCTTTTTCGCGGGAGGGGCAAAACCGGCCCCGGAGGGCGCTGCCAGGAGAGCGATTTGCGCGATCAGTCCTCAAGGATGTCGACGGCCGAGCTTCGGGCCTCTGCTTCCCTAGCCGGCATCTTCGGGCTGCGCATGCTGGGCTTGTTCCTGCTGCTGCCCGTACTCGCCCTCTACGCCCGCGATCTCCCCGGTGCCACCCCCCTGATCGTCGGCCTGGCGGTGGGCGCCTACGGCCTCACCCAGGCCCTGCTCCAGATCCCCTTCGGCCTGGCCTCGGACCGCCTCGGCCGCAAGCCGGTCATCGCCCTAGGGCTGGTCCTGTTCGCCGCCGGCTCGGTGATGGCGGCGATGGCCGACACCGCCCTGGGCCTGGTCCTGGGTCGCGCCCTGCAGGGTGCCGGGGCCATCGCCGCGGCGGTGATCGCCCTGGTGGCCGATCTCACTCGGGACGAGACCCGGACCCGGGCCATGGCCGTGATCGGCATGACCATCGGCGCCTCCTTTTCGGTGTCGCTGGTGCTCGGGCCCACCCTGGCCCACTGGCTGGGGGTCCCGGGGATCTTCGCCCTGACCGCCGGGCTGGCCGTGGTGGGGATCGGCCTCCTCTACCTGGTGGTACCAACCCCGGCCGGCCGCAGCCACCACCGCGACGCCCAGGTGACCCCCTCCATGGTGCGGGAGGTGGTCGCTGACCCTACCCTGCTCCGGCTGGACTTCGGCATCTTCGCCCTGCACCTGATCCTCACCGCCCTGTTCGTGGTGGTTCCGCCCATGCTGGTGGACGAGGCGGGGCTGGCCACCTCCCGCCAGTGGCTGATCTACCTCCCGGTCCTGTTGGTGTCCTTCGCCGTGATGGCGCCGCTGGTGTTCCTGGGCGAGGCCCACCGGCGCATGCAGCCGGTGTTCCTGGGGGCCATCGTCGTGCTGGCGGCGGCCCTGCTATTGTTGGCTTGGACCCCCCACGGCCTGTGGGGGATCGGGGTGTCCCTGGCGGCGTTCTTCGCCGCGTTCAACATCCTGGAGGCCAGCCTGCCGTCGCTGGTCTCCAAGGCGGCCCCGGCCGCCGCGCGGGGAACGGCCGTGGGTGCCTACAATGTCTCGGAGTTCTTCGGGGCGTTTTTGGGCGGGACCCTGGGCGGCGCCGTCGCCGGCGCCTTCGGCCCCGAATGGGTCTTCGAGCTGGGGGCGGTCCTCGCCCTGGTCTGGCTTGGGGTGGCCCTGTCCGGGCGGGTGCCCCACGATCTGGTGGCCCGCTCCATGTCCGTGGGGCGGGTGGACGAGGACCAGGCCCGGCGCCTGGAGGGCTGCCTGCGAGCGGTAGCCGGGGTGGTGGAGGCCCGGGTCTTCCCCGATGAGGGCACCGCCTATTGCAAGATGGACACCCGCCGGGTGGATGAGGCGGCCTTGCATCGGGCCCTGGAGGGCGACGGGGCCCAGGCCGAGCCGGCCGGCTGATCGGGCCGGGATTCCTGCCAGCGAGAGGAGGGGGAAGCCATGGCGAGCGGGGGCGTGAACAAGGTCATGCTGATCGGCAACCTGGGGCGCGATCCGGAGATCCGCTACACCCAAGGTGGCACCGCGGTGGTCAACCTGAGCCTGGCCACCACGCGGCGCTACCGTGACCGCGACGGGCAGAACCAGGAGCAGACCGACTGGCACCGCGTGGTGATGTTCGCCCGCCTGGCGGAGATCGCCGGCGAGTACCTGCGCAAGGGCCAGCAGATCTACATCGAGGGCCGCCTCCAGACCCGGCAGTGGCAGGACAACCAGAGCCAGACCCGCTACACCACCGAGGTGGTGGCCAACGACATGCAGATGCTCGGTGGCGGCCGCGGCGGAGGCGGTGGCGGTTGGGATCAGGATATCGGTGGCGGCACCCAGCTGGACCAGTCCCCGGCCAGCGGCGACGAGGGCCAAGCCGACTTCGATCAGGACTTCGAGGACGACATCCCCTTCTAGCCAGCCGGGATCGTAGAAACCATCCCCGTTGCCGCCTCGCCTTGTCTGGGCTGGGGCGGGTCCGTACCATTTGCCGTTTTTCGGGCAACGGGAGGCCCCGGGCTCGGGGCGCGAGAGCGCATGCGCAGTCACCTCTGCACCGAACCTCGCCGGGAGCACATCGGCGAGGAGATCACCGCCTGCGGCTGGATCCACCGCCGCCGCGACCACGGCGGCGTCATCTTCGTGGACCTGCGCGATCGCTCCGGGCTGCTTCAGGTGGTCTTCCACCCGGAGCAGGAGGCCGTCTTTGCCGAGGCTCACCGGCTGCGCCCGGAATGGGTCATCTCGGTTCGCGGCGTGGTCCGCGACCGCCCCGAGGGGACCGTCAATCCCGAGCTGCCCACCGGCGAGGTGGAGCTGGTGGCCTCGGAGCTAACGGTCCTCAACCGGTCCGATACTCCCCCCTTCCCCCTGGACGAGGCCGACGAGGTGGGGGAGGAGGTCCGCCTTCGCCACCGCTACCTTGACCTGCGCCGGCCCGAGATGGGCGCCAACCTCCGCCTGCGCCACCGGGTCATCGCCGCCATGCGGGCCTTCCTGGACGACAACGACTTCACCGAGGTGGAGACGCCGGTGCTCACCCGCTCCACCCCGGAGGGCGCCCGGGACTACCTGGTGCCCTCGCGCACCCATCCCGGGTCCTTCTTCGCCCTGCCCCAGAGCCCCCAGCTCTTCAAGCAGCTCCTCATGGCGGCCGGGGTGGAGCGCTACTACCAGATCGCCAAGTGCTTCCGCGATGAGGACCTGCGCGCCGACCGCCAGCCCGAGTTCACCCAGCTCGACCTGGAAGTCTCCTTCCTCGACGAGGAGGCCATCATGGCCCTGATGGAAGGGCTGATGCGGACCGTGTTCGAGGCAGTCGGCGAGGAGGCCCTGCCCGATCCTTTCCCGCGCATGACCTATCACGAGGCCACCACTCGCTTCGGCAGCGATCGGCCCGACCTGCGCAATCCCCTCGAGCTCACCGAGCTCACCGACCTGATGGGGGAGGTGGACTTCAAGGTCTTCCGCGAGCCGGCGGTGAGCGGGGGCCGGGTGGCGGCCCTGCGCCTGCCCGGCGGAGGCGACCTCTCCCGCAAGGAGATCGACGACTACACCGAGCTGGTGGGCCGGTACGGGGCCAAGGGCCTGGCCTACATCAAGGTGAATGACCCCGGCGATCCGGCCGAGGGCCTGCAGTCCCCCATCCTCAAGTTCCTGCCAGGGGAGGTGATCGCCGCGGTGCTGGAGCGCAGCAGTGCCGAGGCCGGGGACATGATCTTCTTCGGGGCGGATACGGTTGCGGTGGTCAACGAGGCCCTGGGGGTCCTGCGCGAGCACCTGGCCGCCGATCGCGGGCTCCTGGGCGAAGGCTGGCGGCCCCTGTGGATCACCGACTTCCCCATGTTCGAATGGGACGAGGAGGCACGGCGCTACGAGCCGCTGCACCACCCCTTCACCGCTCCCTATCCAGACCACCTTGACCGGTTGGAGTCGGATCCGGGCAACTGCCTTTCCCGGGCCTACGACCCGGTGCTGAACGCCGCCGAGGTGGGCGGGGGCTCCATCCGCATCCACGATCCCGAAACCCAGAGCCGGGTCTTCCGGGCCCTGGGCATCGGCGAGGACGAGGCCCAGGAGAAGTTCGGTTTCCTGCTGGATGCCTTCCGCTTCGGAACCCCGCCGCACGGGGGCATCGCCTTCGGCCTGGACCGCCTCGTGGCCCTGCTGGCCCGGGCCGAGTCCATCCGCGACGTCATCGCCTTCCCCAAGACCCAGCGCGCCAGCGATCTTTTGACCCGGGCTCCCTCCGAAGTGGCCGCCGCCCAGCTCGAGGAGCTGGGCCTGCGCCTGCGCCGCCGGGCCGGGGGTGGATCCTGAGCCGATCCGTTCCTCAAAACCTCATCCTGGTCCACGGCCTGTGGATGGTCCCCGCGGCCATGCTGCCCCTGGCTTTGCGCCTGCGCCGGCGGGGCTTCCAAACCCACCGCTTCCGCTACCCCTCCCGCCACGGAGGCCTCGCCGAACACGCCGTTCGCCTAGACGCCTGGCTGACCGACCGCTTTGGTCCGCCACCGCCCGAGCCGGGCCTCGGTTTCGTCGGTCACAGCCTGGGCGGGCTGGTCTTGCGTGCCCTGGCGGCCCGGGAGCCCCGCTGGTTCGAGGGCGGGCGCACCGTGCTGCTGGGCTCCCCCAACCGGGGCTCGTCCGGGGCCCGGCTCTTTATGGGGCACTGGCTCGGGCGCTGGTGGCTCGGCCAGGGCGGACGGGAGCTGGCCGAAGGGGCCCCGGATCGGCTCCCCGCCCCGCCCGGGGAAGTGGGGGTCCTGGCCGGGACCCGGGAGCGCCCGGGGACCCGCCGTATCCTTGGGGGCCCCAACGACGGCATGGTGGCCCTCGCGGAGACCCCCCTGTCCGGGGCCGAGGTGCAAGCCCTGCCCCTCGGGCACATGGGCCTGATCTTCCGCCGGCCGGCCGCCGAGGCCATCGCCCACTTCCTTCGGGAGGGCGACTTCGGGAGCCATGGCGAGCCTGTGCTAGAATGATCGCCGACCGCCGGGCTCTCCCGGCGTCCCGCAAAGACCCGGGTGCGCAACGCTCCCGTTCCCCGCGGGGGTCGGGAAGTCCGAGGGAAAGGCAGGAGCGACCGCGCCATGGCTGGACACAGCAAGTGGGCCAACATCAAGCACCGCAAGGCGGCCCAGGACGCCAAGCGGGGCAAGATCTTTACCCGGCTGATCAAGGAAATCACGGTAGCGGCCCGCCTCGGTGGCGGCGATCCCGAGGCCAACCCCCGGCTGCGCCAGGCCATTGACCGGGCCCTGTCCCAGAACATGCCCAAGGACAACATCGACCGCGCCATCAAGCGCGGCACCGGCGAGCTGGAGGGGGTCAGCTACGACGAGGTCCGTTACGAGGGCTACGCCCCGGGCGGTGTGGCTGTCCTGGTGGAGTGCATGACCGACAACAAGAATCGCACCGTCAGTGAGATCCGCCACATCTTCTCCAAGAACGGCGGCAACCTGGGCGAGAACGGCTGCGTCGAGTACCTGTTCCAGAAGGTCGGCATGCTGGTCTTCGAAGCCGAGGGCATCGACGAGGACGAGCTCCTGGAGGCCGCAATGGAGGCCGGGGCCGAGGACATGGAGACGGATGACAGCCAGTATACCGTCTACACCGATCCCCAGGACTTCGAGTCGGTCAAGGCCAATATGGAGGCCGCCGGCTGGCAGCCTTCGGTGGCCGAGGTCACGATGAAGCCGGACACCACCGTCCACGTGGAGGGCCAGCGGGCGGAGCAGGTGGTTCGGCTCCTGGAGGCGCTGGAGGATTGCGACGACGTCCAGAGCGTCTACGCCAACTACGATATCCCGGATGAGGTCCTCGACCGCATCACCGCCTGATGCCCCGGGCCCCGGGATGGGGAGAGGGCATGCGAGTTCTCGGCATCGATCCCGGCTCCCGGGTGACCGGAATCGGGATCGTCGACGCCGCAGGGGCTGACCTCCAGCTCCGGCATTTCGCCGCCCTCCGCCTGGGGGACGGCGCCTTCCCCGAGCGCCTGGGCTACCTCTTCCGGGAGATCGGCGTCGCCGCATCCGAGCACAAGGTCGAGGCCGCTGCGGTGGAGACCGTATACGTCAAGCGCAACGCCGAGACGGCCCTCAAGCTGGGCCAGGCCCGGGGGGCGGCCCTCGCCGCCCTGGTGGAGGCGGATCTGGCAGTGGGCGAGTACACCCCCGCCCGCATCAAGGAGGCCGTGGTGGGCCGGGGCTCCGCCGCCAAGGAGCAGGTGGGATTCATGGTCCGCCGGCTTCTGGGCCTGGACGGTTCGGTCCCCGAGGACGCCGCCGACGCCCTGGCGGTGGCCGTCTGCCACGCCCATCACCTGCAGGCCCGCTCGCGGCTGGCGGCCTCGGGTGGCGGCGTCCCCGCTTCGGTTCGCAAAGGCGGCCGGTGGTGATCGGCCGGCTGCGCGGGCCCATCCTGGAGAAGACCCCTCCCACTTTGATCGTCGAGGCCGGCGGCGTCGGCTACACCGTCGATGCCCCCCTGTCCACCTTCTACCACCTCCCTGGCATCGGCGAGGAGGTAAGCCTGCGCATCCAGACGGTGGTGCGTGAGGACGCCATCCAGCTATTCGGCTTCCTGACCCCAGACGAGCACCGGCTCTTCACCGCCCTGCTCCGGGTGACCGGAGTGGGGGCCCGGCTGGCTTTGCAGGTCCTGTCGGGGCTGTCGCCACCCGAGCTGTGGCGCGCGATCCAGGAAGGCGACACGCGGACCCTGAGCCGGATCCCCGGGATCGGCAAGAAGACGGCGGAGCGCCTGGCCGTGGAGCTCCGGGGCAGCCTGGACGTCGAGCCGGCGTCGGTGTC
>JAHEOG010000035.1 GCA_018609925.1 Gammaproteobacteria bacterium | reverse complement strand
TGTTCCAGTCCCGAACCTTCGTGATCTTCCTGGTGGCCCTGCTGGCTCTGGGCGGCGCGGCCCTGATCGGCAAGCTGCGGATCCCGGTGCCGCAGAGGCTCCAGCAGATGCAGGGCACCGGTCTGACCGACGCCTACTTGACGGGGGCCCTGACGGCCGTGCTCGCCACCCCCTGCACCGGACCCCTTTTGGGACCGGTGTTGGCGGTTTCCCTAACGCAGCCCCCGGAAGTGGCGCTGAGCCTGTTCCTGGCCATCGGCGTCGGCATCGCCAGCCCTTACGTGGTGCTGCTGGCCTTCCGCGGCACCTTGGCCCGGATGCCCGGCACGGGGAGCTGGACGCGCCGGATCGAGGAGGCCCTGGGCTGGGGCTTGCTCGGGGCAGCCCTGTTCTTTGGCCACAGCCTGTGGCCCGGGGACGTTATCTACGCCCTCTGGGGGGCCTGGGCGGGGGTGGCTGCGGCCTGGGGGCTCTACTACTTGGCGCTGAACCGGCTTCGTCCCATTGGTTGGCTTCCGGCGGGACTCGCCGTTGCGGCCGTTGCTGGAGTGACCCTTACCATGGCCAGCGGACGGTGGGACAGCCTCCCGTGGCAGCCCTATGAAGCCGACCAGTTCCCCCGGGTGGTGCGCTCCAGCCAGGCCACCCTGGTGGATTTTACCGCCGATTGGTGCCTCACCTGCAAGGTGATCGCGCGCTCGGTCTACGCCGATGAGCGGGTCCACCGCGCCGTTACCCAGGCCGACATCGCCACGGTCCGGGTGGACCTCACCCGGCCGGTGGCCGAGCGCGAGGCCCTGCTCGACCGCTACGGGGGTCGAGCCCTGCCCTTCGTGGTGGTGGTCGGGCCCGACGGGGAGATCGTCCAGCGGTTCTCGGGACTCTTTGAGGTCCGGGAGCTGCTTCAAGCCTTCCAAAACGCCGGAGGCCGGCCCACATGAGCGACGCCCCCCCACCGAAGGGCCTGCTCGCCTTGGCCGTGGTGCTCGCTACGGGCGGGGCCGGGATCGCCGTATGGCAGTTCGCTCCCGACGAACCAAAGGCCCCGGGCAGCGGAGGCCTGGACAAACTGCAGGCCGACTTGGGGACGGAGGGGCCCCCGGCCCAGGCCCCGTCCTCCGGTTTCGGGGCCAAGTCCAGCGCCGCCCATGTCCAGCTCCGAGCCAGCTGGAGCGACACCCCTTCGGACGGTAAAGGCGAAACGGCGGTGGTGCGCCTGGAGGTGGCCGATGGCTGGCACATCAACGCCCATCCCGCGAGCCGCGAGTTCCTGATCCCCACCCGGATCACGGTGCGCTCCGGAGCCCAGGCCGTGAACGCCCGCCCCAGCTATCCCCAGGGCAAGGACCTGGAAGCGAATCTGATCGGCGAGAAGCCCATCAAGGTCTACGCGGGTGCCGTTACCATCCCCCTCGCCCTGGAGAGCCCTTCCGAAACGGGCGAGCCCCTTATCGTTCAGGCGCGGGTCCAGGCATGCAACGACGACGGGCGCTGTCTGGCGCCGGCCACGCTGGACACCCAGCTAGCCTCCCGTGATGATCCGGGCCGCCCGTAATGGCCAGACTTGGTGCGACCCGGACTCCACCGGATCCAGGCAGCGACCCCATTGGCCGTCCGTGTGGCCGTCAATTGGCCTCCTGCTGCTCGCCCTGGCAGAGGTCTTTGGCTGCACCCAAGCCCCGGAGGCTTCCCGCCCAGGAGACTCGACCTCGCCGCTGTCCCCCCGATGGATCCACCGCGGGGACCAGTGCTCCCCGAAAGAGGCAAGGGCCGTCGAGCTGGATCAGGCCGAAACGGCCGGCTTTTCCCTTCCCCCCGGGCTCCCAACCGCCGAGGCCAAGGGCCGTACCCTGGCCATCGGTGTGGGACGCTTCCCCACCGGGGGCTGTAGCGTTGCCTTGGCCGAGCCGCCCCGAAGGGACGGGGACGGTACCCTCGTGGTGCGGGTAACGGCCACCGAGCCGCCAGCGGACGCGGCGACCGCCCAGGTCCTCACCTATCCCTGCGGGGTTTTGGACGTGCGCGGTGCCGAGGAAGACCCAGCGGCGACACGGGTCGAATACGAGGACAAAGTCTGGAGGATTGGGGACGAGCCAGGGGAAGGGTACTAGGGCCAGGGGAGGCCCTAGCCCGTATCCCCTTTGCGGATCCAAAAGATCAGCTCCTCCCCCTGGTCCTGGAACTGGAGGAGCTCGTGCTCCGAGGTATCGGTATAGCCCCGGATATCCACCGGAGCCATCGGATCGGTGGCCACGATGCGCAGGACCTCGCCCGGCGCCATCTCATTGAGGGCCTTCTTGACGTGAAGGACCGGAAGCGGGCAGTTCAGGCCACGGGCATCGATGTCCTTGGCCAGCTCCAAGTCGGTGATCCTCTGGTAGAGCCCGCCGACCCCCCCGGGGGTGACCGTGGCGCGCTGGCGCCGTGGCGATCCGGCCCCCGGAGGAACGGGACCGAGGCGTTGGGCTGAAATCTGGGCCCGGGAGGCTAGGCCGCGCCATCCGGGTCCCAACAGGATATACGATTCAACCACTCTGTGGGGATCCCCCGGGGCCCGGATCCCCGAGCTCAGACCCCCGCCTTCTAAGGAGCCGATCGGCGTGCCGCCCTCTCCCTCTCCAAGGGGCCCAATGGCCTCTATCCTGGGTTGCTTTCGCGCGTGTGCCGGGCTGGCCTTCTTCCTGGGGATCTGCGCCGGCGTCTTTGCCCTGAACGGGGTGATCACTTCCCTTTCGATTGAGGACTGGTACCCCGGTCTAATCAAGCCCACAGGGACCCCGCCGGACTGGGTCTTCCCCTTGGTCTGGGGCCCCCTCTTTGTCCTCATGGCTCTGGCCGGGTGGCATGCCTGGCGCAGCTGTAGTCCCGGCTCCTGCGGACCGGCCATGACCCGCTTCGCCTGTCAGCTCGGGCTCAATCTTGGTTGGACCGCGCTCTTCTTCGGCCTGCGCTCCCCCACCTTGGCCCTGCTGGAGCTCCCCCTCCTTCTGGCCGCCATCGGCGTCACCATCACCACCTTCTGGCGGATCGCGCCCCTGGCCGCTTTGGCCCTTGTACCCTACCTGTTGTGGGTCAGCTATGCCGCCTACCTGAATGCCGGGATCCTCTTTCTGAATCGCCTGTCCGGGTTCCCGGGACGAGGCCCTTCCCTTGCCACTGGGCTCGGCCTGGTTTAGAAAAGGGGCAGTTGGGGACATCCCTTTCGAAGGATACGGACGCGACAAAAGGCAGCGCCTGAGGGGGCTTTCGGGGCGCCCAAGCGGAACCCGGCTGGGCGTTGGCGCGCATTTTTTCGGAGCGAGATCCGAAAAACCACTTCGGAATACCCTACGGATGGAGGCACCCAGTCCGGTCCGGTCTCTCGGCAAAGGCCCGAAGACCGGAGGCCACGGAGGCTCTCCATGAGCAGGAAAGCCCGAGTCTCGGCCCTTGCCTCGCTTATCCTGGCTGCCCTACTGGGACTGGGGCTCTTCTTATGGTATAGCCCCATCCAGGACGAAGAGCCCGACCCCCCGTCTCGGGCGGAGGAAGACGGGACCCCGCCCCAGCCTTCCCAGCCAGACGACGAAGACTCCCCCCGAAAGAGCGCCCGGAACAAAGGAATCGGGAAAGGGCTCGGCGATTACCCCCGAGAACCCGCCGAACCGGTGGGCCCGAACCAGCAGGCGGATACCGTGGCCAAGGCCTCACTGGAGAAAGAGGCCGGCCGCTACATCGACGAGGAAATCCTCGCCGAGCGCTCCGAGCCCATACCTCTCCGCAAGAGCGATACCTTCGCCCCGCCCGAGCAGCAGTTCAAGCTACCCGATTTCCGACGGTTCCGTACAACCCCAGAGGAGCTGTTGACCCAGTGGGAGCTCCCTCCCGGGGAACGGATCCGGGTCGCGTACGCTCGCAAGCGGGAGGTTCCCACCACCCTGGCCGAGCTGCGACAGCATCCGGATGTGGGCCCCGCGACCTCTTTGACCTTGCGCGATCGGAAAGGACAAACCGTCGAAACCACACTGGCCGAGCTCGAGCGCACGGGGCGATTCGATCCGGACGAGGCGCTCATCTGGATCCGCGAGCGAGAGGTGGTCTCGCGAACCACCCCGGACAAGCTGACCGAGCTGGAACGGGCCGAAAAGGACACCTCAATCACTGTCCTGGAGGAACGGGACTCGCGAACGATTTCCGTAGCCGAGATCGTGGGCCCCGAGGCAGCGCAGGCAGCCGATGTCTTCTATGTTCGTCGGGTCCGCCCGGGGGATGATCAGGGCCTCTGGGGCATCATCCAGGACGCCTTGGAGGAGAAGTTCCGCGAGGGCGTTGCCCTTTCCCAGGCTCGAGGTATCGAGGGCGGAGACCCGGTTCGTCTCGACCTGCCGCCCCAAGCCGATGAGCGCCTTCCCGACGGCAGCAGCTCTTTCCTGGGCAAAACCCTCTACCGCAAGACCCGAACCGCCTACGTCTACAACTTCTTGACCGATCGCATGAGCGAGAACCGCGACCTGATCTATCCGGGGCAGCAGCTCCTCATCGTCCCCTTTACCCGCTCCGAGCTGGTCGATATCTACAAGCACTTCGCCCGGAAGGGGGAAAACCAGGCCGCTACCAGCTCTTGAAGCCAGCCAAGCCTTCTCTTCCGGAAGCTTGGGGTGGGCCATGATCACCGTTTTCGGCGGAACCGGATTCCTGGGCCGGACCCTGGTGCGCCGCTTGGCGGCCCAGGGGGAACCGGTCCGGGTGGCGGCCCGGCGGCCGGACTCCCATCCCAGCATCCCCGGGTATGGCCGAGTGGAGTCCATTTCCGCGGATATCCGGGAGGAGGCGGCGGTCCTCCGAGCCCTGGAAGGCGCCCACGGCGTCGTCAACGCGGTAGGCCTATACGTGGAGGGACAGGGCGCCACCTTCCGGGAGGTGCACGTCGCCGGGGCCGCCCGGCTGGCCCGATTGGCTCGTGAGCACGATACGCCCCGACTGATCCACATCTCGGGGCTGGGCGCCGATCCAGCCTCCTGCGCCCCGTACGTGGCCGCCCGCGGCCGGGGCGAGCGGGCCGTACGGGAGGCCTTCCCCGAGGCCACGATCCTGCGGCCCAGCGTCCTGTTCGGCCCAGGCGCTGCCTTCCTCCGGACACTGGACCGGGTAAGTCGGCTGCCCATGATCCCCCTCTTCGGAAGGGGCCGAACCCGGCTGCAGCCGGTCCATGTGGAGGACGTGGCGGAAGCGGCCGTTCAGGCCCTGTACCGGGCCCAAGCCCCCGGCCGAACCTACGAGCTGGGGGGTACGCAGGCCCTCACCTATCGGGGGATCCTCCGGCTGGTCCTGGCCCAGCGGGCTCGGTGGCGCCCCATGCTGCCGGTGCCCTTTGCCATCTGGAAGGCCCTCGCCGGGCTGGCCTCATTCCTGCCCCATCCACCCTTGACGCGGGATCAGATCGCTTTGCTGGAACGGGACAACGTGGTCGCCAGGGATGCCCGGGGCTTCGCCGAGCTCGGCGTTTGCCCGTCCGGCCTCCGCCAGCGCCTTCCGGAGTGCCTGCCCTCCTCCGAGGCTGAGCCATCCCGGCCCGGTTGACCGATTGGCTCGCCGCCCCGCACGGGTAGGATAGAGTATTCGTCCGTTCCCAAACGCCCCCCGGAGCGCCGACGCCATGACCCGCTACCGTTTGCTGGTGGCCATTTTGATCCCCGGGATCCTGGGCGCCGGGATCGCCGCCTCGGTCCTTGTCTATGGGGCGGCCGAGCGGGTGGCGGAAAGCAGCGATCTCCTGGTCAACGAAGCCATGGTGGACCTGCGGGCGCTCGATGCCTTCCGCACCAACCTCCTGGAGCACGAGCGCCTGGCCTACGAGGCTTACGGCACGATCCAGCCGCAGACCGTTGCCCCGGAGCTCAGGGAGGTGCGCAACCGCATCGAGGACCGCTGGGGAGCCCTCCGCGACTGGGGGCTCTCCGAAGAGGACGAGCAGCGTCTCGCCGAGCACTGGGCCAGGATCCGGGAGCGCGCCCGAGGCTTGCTGGAGAACCTGAACCAGCCACAACCCGACTGGGACCGGGCCCAGGACCAGCTGGCGACCATGACCGAGCGGCGCAAGCGCATCGAACCCTACCTGGAGACTTTGGGACGAAACCTGGAGGACCGGGCCGAGGCCGCCAACAACGCCACCCGACGCGACACGGACTTCATGTTCACCCTGGTTAGTGTCTATACCGGGATCATCTTCTTGATTGCCCTGGTGGTGGCTCGCGTCTTCTGGCGCTTGGCGGCCATAAGCCGGACCAACCAAGCCCTCGCCGAGTTCCCCCGGCGCAATCCCAACCCGGTGCTCACCCTGGACGCGTCAGGCCGCGTAACCTACGCCAACCCGGCGGCGTACGAGCTTGCCGGCACCGCGTTAGGCCCCGGAGCCGAGGGCGGCGAGCTCCTGGATTCGGAGACCGTGGATACCCTGATCCGGCAGGGCATCGGGGCATTGGAGATCCGGCGAGGGGACCGGATCCTGCTGGTGGAATGGCACTGGCTGACCGATCTCCGGAAGTTCCAGGTCTACCTCCACGACATCACCGAGCAGCGGACCGCCGAGAACCGGCTCCGGCGCATGGCCTACGAGGATACCGTCACGGGACTGCCCAACCGGGAAGGGATGCGGGAGGTCCTGACCCAGGCCCTGCAGGAGGCCACCCCGGGGGTCATCCTGATCAGCGTCGATCGCTTCGAGCTCATGACCGCCCAGCAGGGCTTCGAGGCCGCTGACGCCGTCCTAATGGAGCTGGCGAGAGCCCTGGGCCCGGCCGCCCGCCGCCGTTTCGGGGAAGAGACCACGGTCGCCCGGCTCGACGGTGCCCTCTTCGGGGTGGTGGTTCCGTACACCCCGGTCGATCGGGGCCTGGCGGGGGCCCTGCGCCAGGATCTGCCCAAGGAGATCCGAACAGCCCACGCCTTCTTCCAGACCGACTACCAGCTCGGGGTACGCCCCCACCGGGGCGAGGATCAAGAGGCGACGGCATCGGACCTTCTCCACGACGCCGACACCGCCCTGGTGGCGTATGAGCGCGCTGGCGGCACCCGGGTCATGGTATACGACGCCCATCTGCAAGAGGCTGAGAAGGAAAAGGTCCGGATCGAGCACCGGATCCGGGAGGCCCTGCGCCACGAGCGGGGCCTCCAGCTTTACATCCAGCCCCAGGTGGATCTAACAACCGGACGCATCACAGGCGGGGAGTTCCTGCTCCGGTGGCACGACCCCGAGCTCGGTCAGGTCTCCCCGGAACGGTTCATCCCGGTGGTCGAGCATTCGGGGCTGGTCATCGAGCTGGGCCGGTGGGTGCGGGAACGGGCCCTGAAGCACCTCGCCCGCTGGCGGGCCCAGGAGTTTGCGAATCTCTCCGAAGTGGCCATCAACGTCACCTCGCCGGAGGTCTTCGACCCGGATTGGCCCGAGGAGGTGCTGAGCCGATTGGAGGCCTTCGGTCTCCCCGGGCGCAGCCTGGAGCTGGAGGTCACCGAGCGGGTCCTGGCCCGGCCCGAGGACAGCCTCGCCATTCACAACCTGCGACGGCTACGGGAGGCAGGGATCCACATCTCCGTGGACGATTTCGGCACCGGGTATTCCTCCCTGGCCTATCTGGAGCGCCTGCCCATCAGCCGCGTGAAGGTGGCCAAGCAGTTCGTGGATCCCCTCCCGCACCCCAAGAGCGGGATCTCCCTCGCCCGACTCATCCTGGACATGGCCCACGCCATGCGTTTGGACACCATCGCCGAAGCCGTCGAGACCGAGGAGCAGGCCCAGGCCCTGCGGGCCATGGGCTGCACCCGGGCCCAGGGCTATCTCTTCGGCGCCGCCATGCCCGCCGAGGACTTCGCGGAGCTCCTGGCCGGCGACCGGGGGAAGGCGCCCCCGCGCTAGCCCCTGCGAACCAGGCCGTACACCCTATGGGGGCGCCGCTCACCACCTTGCCGATAGCGCTTGCGCAGACCGGCGAGCCGATCCTCGGGCACCGGGGAGCGCTCGGCCCCGGAATCGAGGCCGTAGAGCCGGGCCCCGTTCTCCCCCAGGATGGCCCGTTTCACTGGACCATCGGCGGGACCCAGGGGGTCGAAGCCGTGGCGGGCGCGCAGGTCCTCGGGGATCTCCAGACGCCGCAGGGCCTCGATCTGCCACTGCGGCGAGCCGAACCAGACGGAATCGGTTCCCCACAGGACCTGGCTCGGTCCCAGGCCGCGGATCAGGATCCCCAGGATGGCCGCGGCCAGTCGGGGGTGGGTGACCGCGGCGTGGGCAAAGGTGGCGCCGAGGTCGGCGTAGACGTTGTCCACCCCGTAGCCCTCCGGGATCTCGGCAAGATCGCTTACCCACTGGATCCGCCCGGTACGCTCGAATTCCGCCAGGGCCCGCTGCGGGGATGCGCCCAGATGGCGGTATCCGGCGTGGTAGATGACGAATGTCAGCCCGGGCCAATCGCGGGCGGCGGGGCCAACATCGTCGACCCGGGCGTACTCGGTCAGACCGGGCCAGCGCCGAGCTGCGCTGGGCGGGAACAGCCCCTTGTGCACGCAGACCTTATTGATACCGGCGGCGGCCATGCGCTCGTAGCCGGGATAGGTCAGCTCGGGATCGTCCATCCGCCAGGGATGCTCGGCGAGATCCTTGTGGGTGTTGTCGCCGATGGTGTAGCCCTTCCACGAGTCCGGCCCGAGGTGCTCGATGGCGTAGTCCAGGTCCTCCAGCCAGCCGTCCATCCCGGGCGTGAAGACGGCGTGGGCCAGCAACCGCCGCGAGCCCGCCAGCTCGTTGACCCGCTCCCGTGCGGCCGCCATCTGGTCATTGGTCAAGAACCAGTCCTCCGGGCGCTCCGAGGGCGCGCCGGACAGCAGCGCCACCGAGGTGTCGCTGCCCAGGAAGACCTCCTGGACGTAGCTCTCGAACTTGAGATCCGCCAGGCTCTGCTGGTCGGGATCCATCCCGGGATCCTTGCCCATCTCGGCAGTCCAGCGCCGGATGCCAACCAGCCCCTTCAAGCGGGTGTCGTCGCGCAGGAAATGGGTGTGGTCGTCGAAGACGAACTGTCCCGCCAACTCGCCGGCGCGCTCGGCCGCCCGCTCGGGATCGGCTGCCTCCGTCGGGCTCACCGCGAAGTGCCAGCCGTAGACCTCATTCATGGCCAGGAAGGCGGCCGCCATGCCCAAGGCGCTGCGCAGGAACTGGCGTCGGTCCATGCCCTGCCGGGCGCCGTAGGCCGCGGCCAGCTCGTCAATGCGCTTGGCGCATCGCTTCTGGGCCGGGGTGCGCTTGCCCGGGAAGTACTCGCCGTTGGAAACGTCCTGGGTCGGCACGGGCCCCTCCGCTCGCAGGCGCTCCGCAGGCTTCAGACGGAGGCGCTCCCCGCTGCTCAGGAAATCGGTCATGGGAAAGGTCCTCTTGGCGCCGGCGGAGGCCGGCTGTGGTGTCCTGCCCCGTCCGGGCCTTGTGGCTCGCCCCCCGTTGATGCAGGCTGGGCGCCCCCCGGGGAGCGCCCAAATAACCCCCCGGTCTCTGAGCCCAGCAAGCGGAAGGAGCCAGGATGGCCCGGAGCCACCAGATCGTCATCATCGGCGGAGGCGCGGCCGGGATCAGCACCGCCGCCTCTCTCCTGCGCCGGAATCCGGATCTGGACATCGCCATTGTGGAGCCCTCAACGGTCCACTACTACCAGCCCGGCTTTACACTGGTGGGGGCCGGAACCGATTCACTGGAGCGGATGACCCGCTCCGAGGCGCGCTACATCCCCGAGGGCGCCACCTGGATCCAGGAAGCGGCCAGCGGCGTCCGTCCCGGCGACAACCGGGTGGATCTGGCCTCGGGGGAGGAGCTCGCCTACGAGCACCTGGTGGCCTGTCCCGGGGTGGTTTTGGACTGGCAGCGAATCGAAGGTCTGCCGGACACCCTGGGGACCAACGGGGTCTGCAGTAACTACGCCCCGGAGACCGCCCCCTATACCTGGCAATGCGTACAGGACTTCACGGGCGGTCGGGCGATCTTCACCCAGCCCCCCATGCCCATCAAGTGTCCCGGCGCCCCGCAGAAGGCGGCCTACCTGGCGGCGGACTACTTCCGCCGCCACGGCGTCGACGCCGAGGTGGAGTTCGATCTGGCGGCGGGCAAGATCTTCGGGGTGGACTTCTACGTCCCGGCCCTGGAGCGAGTGGCCGAAAGCCACGGGATCCAGGTCAACTACCAGGACCACCTGGTGGCCGTGGACGGGGCGAACCGCCAGGCCACCTTCGAGGCGGTCGGCGAGGGAGAGGAGCCGGAGCGGGTCACCCGCACTTTCGATCTGCTCCACGTGACGCCACCCCAGAGCCCTCCGGACTGGGTAAAGCAGAGCCCGCTGGCCAATGAAAACGGCTATATCGAGGTGGACCCCACCACCCTGCAGCACACCCGCTTCGACAACGCCTTCGCCCTGGGCGACGCGGGCTCCACCCCCAACTCCAAGACCGCCGCGGCGGTGCGCCTCCAGGCGCCCGTGGTGGCAGGCAACCTCCTGGCCCGCCTGGAGGGTCGTCCCTTCCCCGGGGCCTACGACGGCTACGCCTCCTGCCCGCTCACGACTCGCTACGGCAAGGTCCTGAACGCCGAGTTCACGTACGGGGGCAAGCCCGTCTCCACCCTACCGCTGGAGCCGCGCAAGGAGCGCCGCCTGATGTGGTGGATCAATCGCCACGGCCTGCCGATGCTCTACTGGAACGTGATGCTGAGCGGCCGGGAGTGGCTGAGCGGCCACCGCCCCCGGGCATAGGGCGCTGCGAAGTTCCGTGTGGCCATCCGTTCGCGATCGGGGGCGTCATGGCCGGAGCGCGTCCGGGTCCGAGGCCATCCGACGGGCCAGGGCCCGTCTTTCCGAAAAGCGGAGCGAGGAGGAATTGCCTTTGGGGCCCCTCGGGGAGATCCCTTCGTCGGCTAACGCCTCCTCGGGATGACAAGCACGGGTCATTCCGAGCGAAGCACAGGAACCTTCCAAAAGGACGTTCGCCTTGGAGCGGGGCCCTTCCCCACGGGGATTCCGGTCCATCCCTTCGGATGGCCGGAATAACGGGACCTTTTACGGCAAAGGAGTCGTCATTCCCGCCTTGGGCGGGAATCTCCCTGCGGAGCCCAATTCCGGGAGACCGCTTCGCTGGTGCTCCCCCTGAGGGGGTTGTACGGCTGATCGGGACCCCTGGGGCATCCATGCCCGTCCCCATTGGCCCCGGAGGGCGTTGAGGAGCTGGGAGGCCCATTCACCCGCCCTTACGGTACGGCAAAGAGGCCTTCCACCCCCACCATGATCTCGGTGTTCTTGTAGTCGTTGTCAGCGAAGCTGCCACCGTCGAGGTTGGATTCATTCCAGGTCTGGCCCAAGCGGACGAACCCGGCCAGGCGCCGCCAGTCCAGCTCCCGGCTGACCTGGAATTCGGCCCGGATCCAGTGGTCCTTGCGGCGCTTGGTCTGTTTGCCCTGAACGTGGGGATCGTCGTAGCGGCTGAAGCGATACGCCAGCCCCAGGTGGCCTTCCCAGCGATGATAGTTGGCGTTGTAGTCGGTGAAGACCTCGTGGCGGGTCGGGGAGAAGCTGGCGAAGTCCGTGCCCGAGCCCCGATCGTCGCGGTTGTTCAACTCGAGCTGGTAGCCGGCCTCGATCTCGCCGTCCCAGGGCCCGGGCGCCCAGTCGTAGGTAACCGCCGGGGTGAGCCGCTGGCGGGTCCCCTAGAGGAACCCGAACTCGTTCTGGCCGTCGATCCAGTCGCCCCGATAGTCCACCTCGATGCCCAGGGGCTGCGTCAGGGCGCGCTCCACACCCACCTCGACGGTGCCCATCCCCTGGAAACCGTCCCAATCGAGGAAGACCTGCGCCCCCGAGGCCTCGGCCTTCACCAGCCAGGCCCCGATCACCTTCCGCCAGGTGGGCCCGGCGCGCACGCTCGCCAGGTCGAAATCGTCCAGCTCCCAGTAGTCGCGGACGTAGGTGCTGCCCTTCACGCCGAAACGGCCGGCGGAGCCCTCGTGGACCGGCCAGATGGCGGTGGCCATGGCCTCGGTGAAGCCGTCGCCGCTGTCCTGTTCATCGGCGACGTCCTCGGCGGCAAGGATCACGTTGGTCTCGTAGCCGAGCCCGACGCTCGCGTAGACGTAGGCTTTCCGCTCCGGTGCGCGGGGCTCTGCCAGGGCCTGGGTGGCCAGCTCGCGCACCGTATCGCTCTCAGCCCCATCCCGGGCCAGCCGGAAGTGGCGCTGGGCACGATCCTCCCGGCCCCGGCGGGAGGCCACCAGGCCCAGGTTGTAATGGGCCAGGGCGGCGTCGCGGGTATCCAGTAGCCGACGGAAGGACCGGCGGGCCTCGCCCCACTGCCCGAGTCGGTAGTAGACCACGCCCAGGTTGTGGTGGAGGCTTCGGCTGTCCAGGCCCACCTCCCGGGCCCGCTCGAAGAGCCGGGCGGCCTCCCGGTATTCCTCCGCCTTGAAGGCCTCCACTCCCTGCTCGAACCATTCGCGGGCATCCTGGCCCCACGCCAGCATCGGTACGAACAGGAGGATTACAATTCCCGACCACCAGGTCCTGGGCATTCGGTCCTCCAGAATCGGCGCTGCTACGAGGAAATCCCACTCGCCGAACAACTAAGGCGCCCCGCTGGGGGCGCCCTTAGGCGGCCTTGGCCGAAGCCGTCCGCGACGAGCCTCCGCCCGCTAGGGACGGCCTCTCTGGGCCGGTTCCGGCAGGTCCTGGCGGGAAGACCGCCGGACATCGGCCTGATCCTGACGCATCTCCTGGGCCCGGGTCCGGACATCCTGGCCGAACTCCCGGCCGCTTTCGCGGGCCTCTTCCCGGGCCCGGTTCGCGGTCTCGATGCCGAACGCGGCGTTCTCCACCGCCGTCTCGGAGGCCTCCTCGGGGAGGGCGATCTCCTCCTTGGCGCCTTCCTCGGAGTCCGCCGCCTCCTCTTCGCCGTCGGCAGCCCCCATAGCGGGTCCCTCCGGACGGGCCTCCAGGGCTTGGCTCAGAGCTCCGGAGGGCGCCGGATTCTCCTCGATGGCCATGGTGGCCTCCCGATCGACCGCCTGCGCGACCGGAAAGGCCAGCAGCCCGGCGGCTGCTACGGCGATGATGGACCAGCGGGTTACGGATGGCATGGCTTCGACCTCCTTGGTCCGGAATCCCCTTTTCCGGGGCACTCACCAGCACGCATGCCCCGCCCCAAAGGTTCCACCTCACTCCACCCCGGCCCGGACCCTGTTGGGGTTCCGGTGGGCATCAATCGGGGTCGTTCAGGGCCCAGTCATAACGGTAGCGGTGGATGCGCGAGGCATTCGCGAGGCGCTCGGCGAGCTCCGGTCCGGCGTAGCGGCGCAGGTGGTCCAGCACGCCCGCCTCACTGCTCCCGAAGTCCTCCTGGTACCACTGGTAGATCTTCGAGGCGATGACGCGGTCCTTGCGCACAGTGACCCCGCGTGGGTGGTTGACGTAGCCCCGGGCGGCATCGTCGAGCAAGCGGTCGACGCTGGCCGCGGTGAAGGCGCGGGGCGGCAGGTCGGGGCAGCCCATGGAGGCGCAGTTGACCCCGTAGTGGATGCGGGGATCCTCCCAGATGGGACGCAGGATTCGGTGCTCGATGTCGTTGAGGGTGACCGCCTCGCCCTCGACGCGCACCAGTGCCTTGTCCCAGGGGCCGGTGGAGAACCATCCCGGCG
>JAHEOG010000034.1 GCA_018609925.1 Gammaproteobacteria bacterium | reverse complement strand
GGAGGGCTCCGAGCCGGGGTACTTCTGTTGTCAGGCGGGGGAATACCTCCATCCTCAGGAGATGGACGCCCTTTGCGTTACATTTGCCCCGCAGCAGGATCCTGAGGACGAAGCCGAGGGGTAGCCGGCTGTTCCGCCGTCACTCCGCCGTCTCTTTCCTTCGGACGGCGTCACGGCATCCTCCGGGGCATCCTACGGGGGACGGGTGAAGGGCGATCGTGCGGTGGTTGATCTTGGCATTGCTCGTCCCTCCCGGCGACGGTTTCGGGGGAAACTAGCCGTACCTTGTCAACGCCAATCCAGCCTGTCCGGGTTTCACCAACCTAAAATGTCCGCCGTCAACCAATCCGGCCCCCAGTGAAGGCCAGGTCGGCTCATGTTTCGTTGGCTACCACCGGCGCCTGAGCGGGGGAGCTTCGGCCCGGCCCAAGAGGCCGGCTTGGCGTTTCTCCTTCAGGCGGTAGCTCTCTCCTTGGATGTTTATGGTGGTTACGTGGTGAAGCAGGGGTTTGAGTAGGGCCATCGCCACCACTGGGCCCCGAAGATCTCGCTCCAGTCGAAAAAGCCTAGTTGCTGGCGAGGAGTATCGGGGCCTTCTCGTAGCTGTCCTGACTCGTGGGTTTGTGTGGTTTCCTAAGAAAGCGGTCGGGGTTTGATTCGTAATGGGCATTGAACACCTCCACCGGGGTCCGTGCTCCCCGGTTCTTCCACGGAATCTGGCCGTTGTACAACCGCCGGTAGCGCTCCAGGGTGGCCTCCAGCTCTTCCCGGTTCCGGAGGTGGCTCGATGTCAAAACTTTGCTGATCCCGCCCTTGAACCGCTCCACCAGGTCGTTGGTCTTCGGTTCCCCGGGTGGAATGAGGCGGCGCTTGGGCTTTAGGTGTCGGGACCCGGGACCACAAGCTGCTATCCAACGAGCACTTCAGCGTCGACGGCACCCTGATCGAGGCGTGGGCCTCGATGAAGGGCTTCCAGCCCGTGGCCTCCGATGACGAGGACGATTCCGGTCCCGGCTCCGGCGGCGGGCGCGACGAAGCCCGCGACTTGCGGGGGGGAGGGGGGGGAGCGCCGCACCAACGCCACTCATCGCTCCACCACCGATCCGGGCGCCAAGCTCTACAAGAAAGCCCCGGGCCAAACCGCCCGGCTGGCCTACCTGGGGCACATCACCAACGAGAACCGCCAGGGGCTGGTGGTGGCCACCGAGCTGACCCGGGCCGACGGCTTCGCCGAGCGGGATGCGGCCATCGCCATGCGGGAGCGCATGCGCGGGCGCCACCGCATCACCGTAGCGGCGGACAAGGGCTACGACACCTGTGATTTCGTCCGCACGCTGCGCCATAAGCTCAATGCTACGCCACATATCGCCCGGAACACCGGCAACGGCCGCTCGGCCATTGATGGGCGAACCACCCGCCATCCGGGTTAGGAGGCCAGCCAGCGGTTGCGCAAGCGCGTGGAGGAGCCGTCCGGCTGGAGCAAATCGGCGGGCTTGCTCCGACGCCCCATGTTGCGGGGTGCCGATGCGCGAGCGGGTTGGTTCAACCTCCACGCGGAGGCTTACAATTTCATCCGGCTGCGTAAGCTCACGGCACCTGCCCCAGCGTGAGCTCGGGCTGAGGCCCTTGTGTCGGGTCTCCAATAAACTCCCGGGAACGGGGCTGAACAGCCGGGTTTCCGGGGGTAAAATTCGGGTAGAAGTCCCCTTTTGAGCATTCTTTGGCCTTCAAAGGGGGTTTAGCCCGGATGGGGCATCAAATTTCAGCAACCTGCTAGGCCCAATGGATCCAGGGTGTGCGCCAACGGCGTGGTTTCAACAAGGCCACCATCGCTCTGGCGGCCAAACAGGACCGTATCCTCTGGGCCCTGATGGTCCGGGAGGCGGACTACGAACCGGCAAAGGGGTAATACGCCCCCTCCGCCACTACCACTGATTTTGAAAGTGCGCGGTTGTCGGGAAACCGATTGCGCAAGATGACCCGGTGATGGAGAGCCCGTCGGATCGGCGCCGGGGAACCCTTATAAAAGGGTTGCTCTACCAAAGGCGCTTTTTAGATGAGGGCTCCGGCGAGCGCAACATCATCAGGGCCAGAGCCTGAAAGGCTTACAAAGAGGGCGGATATAAGCGTGCAGTCAGACCTTCCTTCCCAAAGCCGAGGCCGTCTTGCCCACGAGGGGGAGTCCACATAAGCCCTGTTAGAGCGTCCCGCGGGAATCTCTTATTACCGGTTCGGTGGCGCCCGCCCGCTTTCGGAAACGGTCAACGGAGAACCGATCCAGCTGAAAGCCTAGAGGCGCGGCCGACCCCTCCGTAATCATCTCCCCGAGGATCTCGCCGAACAGGGGTGCGTATTTCATGGCCTGCCCACCGCCCACGGAGTGATAGAGGTTGGGCACCTCACCGTCTGCCCCTAGCACGAATCGATGGTCAGGGGTGATATCGAAATATCGGATTCGGCCTTTGGTAGGGCTGAGGCCTTCGAGGTGAGGGAAGCGATTGCGGATGCGACGTTCATAATCTTGTTGTACGCGGCTGTGCTCCGGATCCCACGGGCTTTGGTAATCCTCGTAATCTTCCCCAAGGCCAATGGGGCTTTGCTTCCGAAAAAGGTCCTCCACCCAGGCGGACTCCCGGTTCCTGGGACGGTGCATGTGCAGCTGACCCCCCGGCCAGCTCCGGAAATAGGCCTCGTTCACATAATCACCGATGATGGGCATGCTTGGCGAGACTCCTCCTTCCCGCGACTCCCAGTTGCCGATGAACACAGGCTCCATCCGGATCGGGAGGTGGACCCCGTTTCTGCCGAGCAGCTCCGAGCTCCACGCCCTAGCCGCGTTGACCAGGTGGGAACAGCCAAACCGGCCTTCCTCGGATTCCACGCCTTCCACACGGCCTGCGCCGTTAAAAGCAATGTTATGCACTGGGCAACGCTCTTGAAAGCGCACCCCATTGGCGTCTAAAGCTTGGCGCTGGCCTTCTCGAAGCTGGTCAGGAAGAAGCTGGAAAGCTCCGGGCTCATGGAAGTAGAGCTCACCGTCTCCGATACTGATCGCGCCTCCTGATAGCTCCTGAGCGCGAGAAGGCTCCACCTCACTAAAGGTCACGTCGTTCCTCTGGCTGGCCGCGGCGATCTCGCGCCAGGCATCCCCATGGGAAGCGTCGGCGATCCAAAGGGATCCGTTTACCTCCAGGGGTACGGAGGTCCCCCAGTACTCCGAAAGGTTATGCCAGATCGAGGAGGCTACCAGACTCATGCGCAACGCCTCCTCATCCCGGTTAACCGAACGAAAGATCCCGCTATGCTCGGAGGATACGCCGCCGCCAATCGTCCCCTTTTCTACCAAAAGCACTTTCCCCTTCGGGCCCAACCTTCGCTTCAGAGAAATAGCGACCGAGCAACCCAGTACGCCGCCGCCGATCACGATGGTGTGAAAATTCTCCATGGGAGTCTCCCTAACTGTTGGATTTCAAAACATTGTCCGGGAATTTTGTCCCAGCGAGGCCAATGGGTATAAAAATTACAGCCCTCGTAAAGGAAAAACGGGGAACAATTACCAAAATGACCTAATTTCGCTCACAGGTCGAGAGGTATAAGTCATCGGGTCCTGCGGTAGAGACGCAGTCACCGGGCGCTTGCTGCCGAAGCCCCAGTGAACCCCAAAACCGTAGGCAATGGCTTAGCCGGTATCAGGCCCAAGGGCGGACCGAACTGCACGATCGCGGTTGCCGCCCTCAGAAGACTCCTCGGCGAACGGCGCCGGGCCTTGTTCGGCGCATTTTCGGACTCCGCCGATTCCTGTGGACCGGAAAAGGCGTTGCCAGGAGCCCACTACGACCAAGCGTTAGCCCACGTATTCCGCGGAATTCGGCCCCATTTCCGCGAGCAGATGGTTGAGCTGGACCGGGCTGGTGGGACCCCCATGAGCTGGCTTATGTGTTTGAGCAGTCGGGACAGACCATCCGCAACTGGTATTAGCAGCCCGAGCGCAGCATCGGCAACCGCCCCAATGGCCTGAGCAGCGACGACAGGGCCCAGCTCAACCGACTTCGCCAGGAGAATTGTCGGTTCCGGGAGGAGCGCGCCATTCTTGGAAACGCCGCGGCCTGTTTCGCGCGGGAGAGCGAAACGCCCCCCGATTCTACCGATTCGTAGCCGCAAACCAGGCAATCCACAAGGTGACCACGATGTACGGGGTCCCGGGCGTTTCCCGAACTGGTTTGTACGCCTAGCGCAAGCGTCGACCGTCGGCCCGGGAGCACACCGATAAGGGTTTGCGTGAGCGCATCCGGGCCATCCATGCCCACTCTTGGGAGACCTATGGGGGCCATCGCATTTACGCAGGGCTGATACAACCCGAGTCGGCGCCATTCCGCTTTCGATTACAGATCCCCCAAGACCCATGAGCAAGCTTGACGGGAAGCAGTTTAGCTCAAGCTGTACCCTTTCCACCGAAGCGGGGTAACTCCAGGGAATAGGAAAAGCGTTCTAACCCCTCAAAGGGATTTAGGAAGTTTTCCCCCTACTGGAACAGGTGCGGGCCGCGCGGGGCCTGCCCTCCGCTGCGCCACGGATGGGAGCCATCCGTCAGGTGGCCCACTAAAGCAACCCGAGCCCCAGCGCGACCCAACCTTACCCCACGGTTCGGACAGGGTCCGGCACTCGTCCGCTGTAACCTAATACCTTATCTAGAAACGAAAAAGGCTCCAGGCCGGATGGCCTAGAGCCTTGATTTAGATGGTGGGCCGTCCAGGATTCGAACCTGGGACTCGCTGATTAAAAGTCAGCTGCTCTGCCGCCTGAGCTAACGGCCCATGGTGCTCGCGCCATCCCCCGTTCGGGCCCCTTTTGCCCCGCGTTCCGGGGTTTCTCTCCCGATGGCCCGAACCTAACGCCAGCGGGGCGAGGGGTAAAGGCCGGCTTTCATGATTCGTGGTCCGGGATCCCGGAAGGGCCCCCGGGGGAATCCCCACCCATCGCCACCCTTCCCCAGACGGGAAGGGTATTCTAGGAAATCCGGGCATTCGGGGCCATACGGCCCGGCTCCCGCGGCGGTCTTTGCGGGCCCGCGGGGAATCTGGCATGGTTCGCGCGCTCGGGCCGGGTCGAATCCGCTAAGAGGCGGCCCCTTCTTTCCTTCCACTCCTCGTCAGGGAGAGCCCGACTGCCATGGACCTCACCTCCGTCCAGAAGGCCTACCGGCGCCTCGCCAGCACCTACGACACTTTCTTCGGCGCCATCTTCCACCCGGGCCGCAAGGCGGTGGTGGAGAACCTGGACCTGAGCCCCGGGGACCGGCTCCTGGAGATGGGCGTGGGCACCGGGCTCTCCCTGCCGCTATACCCCCGGGACGTGGAGATCTACGGCATCGACGTCTCCGAGCCCATGCTGGAGAAGGCCCGGGAGAAGAAGGTCAGCCATCACCTCGACAACGTGAAGGAGCTCGAGGTGGTGGACGCCGAGGCCACCCATTATCCGGACGACGCCTTCGACGTCACTGTCGCGGCCTACGTGGTGACCGTGGTGCCCAATCCCGCCAAGTGCATCGACGAGATGCGCCGCGTCACCAAGCCCGAGGGCGAGCTGGTGATCGTCAACCACTTCCACTCCGAGAACCCGGTCCTCGGGGCCTTCGAGAAGGCCCTGGCGCCGCTGTCGGCCACCGTGGGCTTCCGCCCCAACATGCGCGAGCGCGACCTGATCGAGCAGACGGGCCTGGAGGTCACCGAGCGCCGGCGGGTGAACCTGTTCCGGTACTGGACCATGCTGAAGTGCCGGAACAACAAGGCCGCTAGGGCGTCCTAGAGGGGGAGACGCGGGCCCATGGGCCCCCCGGGACCCCTCCGACTCCGCATTTCGGCCGACGCGCTGCCACAGGCGGACCGATCTGGAACCCCCCACTATCGAGGCGCCCTGGCGTGAGAGCCACCTTCCGCAAATGGCTGCCCACTCAGGACCGGCTACGGGTCATGGTCGGCCGCAGCCGGATCATGCAGTGGCTCGTCGAGCGCAAGGGCGTCTGGAGCATGCACCGGCGCTCCCTGGCCGGTGGCATCGCGGTGGGGCTGTTCGTGGGCCTGACGCCGACGGTGGGCGTCCAGACCTTGCTAGTGCTCCTCGGTGCCCTGCTCTTCCGGGTGAACTTCCCGGTGGCCTTCGTGACCCTGTGGATCTCCAACCCGGTGACCACCCCGGCCCTGTACTGGGGCTTTAACCGATTGGGGTCCTGGGCCTTCGCCGATCACCTGCCGCTGGCCAGCCTCAAGGACCTGGCGCCCTTTACCCAGGCGTTCGTGCAGCAGTCGACCTTACTGTGGCTGGGCAGCCTGCTTCTGGCCGTCCCCGCCGCGATCCTCGGCTACCTGGGCTTCCTCTGGCTGTGGCGCTACGTGACGGTTCGGCGCTGGCGCCGCAGGGCGGCCAAGCGTGCGCGCCGCCCGGACGACCACCACACCCCCGCCAACCCCTAGCCCGCTCCAGGCGGGGCTTCAGCCCGTCCCCTCCGCACCGCCGGGGCCCACCAGGGTCACCGGCTCGGTCCCCAGGATCCGGCCCGCCCGCTCCGCCTGCTCCGGGTGGCAGGTGAACAGCAGGACCTGGCGCTCGCCGGCCATCTCGGCGAGCCCCTCCAGGCCGGCGGCCTGCCGGTCCGGATCCCAGTTGACGAAGACCTCGTCCAGCAGCAGCGGCAGGCGCTCGCTGCCGGCGTCCAGGTGGTCCACCACGGCCAGTCGCAGGGCCAGGAAGACCTGGTCGCGGGTGCCGCGGGACAGCCCGCCGGACAGGTCGGCCACCTCCCGCAGGACCCCCGTGCGGTCCCGCACCCGCAGGACCTCCTCGTCCAGCTCGAGCTGGGGGTAGCGTCCGCCGGTGACCCGGTCCAGGTAGGCGCTCGCCCGGCGCAGGACGTCGGGCTGGTGGGCCTCCCGGAAGTGCCGGTCGGCCTCCCGGACGAGGGACTCCAGCAGGCGCAGCCGGTCGTGCTCGCGCTGCGCCTCAACCAGGGCACTGTTGATCTCCTCGATCCGCCCCTGAATGAGGCCCACATCCTGGAGGGACTGTCCCCGCTCCAGGGCCTCGTCGAGCCGCGCCCGACGCTCCGTCAGCTCGCTGTATTCACCGTCGAGCTCCTCCAGCTCCTGCCGAGAGCGCTCCAGGTCAGGGCCCTCCAGGAGGTCGTCGCCGGCCTCGGCCACCGCCGCCCGGGGATCGTCCACCTCCGGATAGCGCTCGCGGAGCCCGCGCCATTCGCTGTCCCATTGGCGCAGGTAGGCGGCGGCCTGGCCCGCGGCCTGGAGACGCTCCTCCCAGGACCCCTCCACACCCGCCACAGCCCGGATTCGCCCGGCCAGGTCGGCCTCCGCCGCCGCTAGGGCCCCCAGGCGCTGCGCCATGTCGGTGCAGCGGCCCCCCAGTCGTTGCAGCTCACCGGCCGCGGCATCGGCCTCCTGTACTCGTTTCCGGGCCTCCCGCAGGCGCCGGTCCAGGGCTTCGGCTGCGGCCGACAGGTCCTCGCCTTCGGCGTCCAGGCCATGGCGGGCCAGGACAGCCGCCACGGCCCGGCGGCGCTCATCGGCCTTGCCGGTCAGGTCCTGGCGCTCCTCGCGGGCGCGCCGGTAGTGGCCCCAGGCGCTGCGAAGGGCCTCGATGCGCCCGGCCAGATCGGCTCCCGGCGCTTCCAGAGTCCCGGCGGGCAGGGGGAGGCCCTCCAGGAGCCCGGCCAGTTCCGAGCGGGCGGCCTCCGCCCGGTCCCGGGCGTCGGCCAGCTCGCGCTCCAGGGGCGCCCGGGCCCGGCGCCTTTGGCGCTCCAGATGGCCGGCGTAGAGGTTGTAGGTCCCAGCGGCGATCCCGACGAGCAGGGCCAGTCCGGCCAGGGCCCACAGGGGCCACCACCAGATCCCGGCGAGCCCTAGCACTGCTGCCACCGCCAGCGGCAGGACCAGGTAGATCCCGGAGAAGGTGGG